>DATFGJ010000651.1:0-7163 GCA_035249585.1 Lacipirellulaceae bacterium | reverse complement strand
ACACGGTTGAAAAACTGCTGCCTTCAAATGTCACGAATTCGGGGTTTCCGGGGTTGATGATGAATTTCAGTTGTGTCCACGCGCCTGGCAGCACCGGCGCGAATTTCACCGCCGTGCCGCCGGGAAAATTACCCGGCCCGGAAAACCGCCCAAAGTAAGTCAGCGGCACCGGCGCGTTGTGTCGCACGAACGCGCTGAATTCGCCCACGCCATCCGCGACCCAATTGCCTTCCAAGGCATGACTGCTGGAATTGAACTCGTCCTGGGCGCGGAACAACACCATGCTCGTGCCACTGAGCGCCGTACTGGCCGAGGCGTAGCTGCCGCCATCGGGCCCCCCGGATGACACGTAGTTCAGTAAATTCATCGCGGAGTTGTCGGCCCAGTTGGATACCGTATTGGTAAAATCTTCCGTAAATGGAACCGTCGCGGCGTGGCTCAATGCCGGTGCCGAGAAACAAACAAGCGCTGCAACAAGACAACCGGGTGTTAACTTCATAAGTGCTTCTCACGACGATTGGCTTTGCGCCGCAATCCAAAGATTTTATTTTTGCAACCGACGCATTAACGTCTTATTGCTGCGGCACGGACTCGCCGCCGGCGCGCGTGGCCATGGCACGCCAAACGAGCGGATCGATGCTGCTGGCGATGGTGTGAATCGAACCATCGACCATCGCAATGTTCACAGCATCCGCGTGATAGCTGCGCGAGGTAACGATCGCGTACGTTGGTTTGCCGTTGACACCGTCCTTACCTTCCTGCCAGGAATTGAAGTCGGCATCGAGCCGCTCGCTGCCGCGCATGTAGGGCACGAATGTGTTGGGCGGCATCGTGGCGGTAAAGCCGGTGTGATGAACGCGGCCGTCCGGCCATTCGGTGTGCGCGGTGTTTTTGTATTCGGAGCCGGAGGCAACGATGGCTGACGCGTCCTCGACCGTGTTCGGAATCGTCGTCGAAGACGGCCCAGCGTTGCGCGTGTAGTGCGTCCAGGCTTTGACTTCGGCGGCCAGAAGCGTTTTGCTGGTGCCGTCTTCAATCTTGGCTAGCGGCAGATAACTGTTCGGATAAAACACGCCGTCACCGCCGCGCAATGTGGCTGGGTCAAACACGAACCACGTACCCATGTTGAATCCGTAGGTTGTCGAAAAGAGCAACACCTTGCCGCTGCCCGGGTTGCGGACCTCAGCCGCAAGCTCATCGGTCGGGCACGAATAGACGCCGATGCGAAGATTGTTGATCGGCGTTTGAAAATCCCAGGCGACGTCGATGTCGACTTGTTGCCGGACGTTATCTTCTTCGAGGTAACTCAGGATGTGGCCGTGGACTCCCCAGGCACCGTTGTTGGCGACCGGGTTGTTGACCAGGTCGAGCTCCACGCTCGGCGGTAGCCGCTTGCGGGCGTTCTCGAAGTTCAGCACGGCCAGACCGAGCTGCTTGAGATTGTTTTTGCACTGGCTGCGGCGCGCCGCCTCGCGAGCCGCCTGAATGGCGGGCAGCAAGAGGCCGACCAAGATGCCGATGATGGCGATCACGACCAGTAGTTCCACAAGAGTGAACCCGAAGGGCGCCACCGAGGCGCGATGCTGGGGCAAATGGCGGTGGGAACAATCCTGGTATTCGTGGCACGTCATGGCCAAAACTCCTTGAAAACAGCCAAGAAACCGTTGGACCACGCCGATATGCTATTGAGACTCATAATCAATAACGCAGAGCATAACGCTCGGTCCGATATCTCGCAAGTGGCTGTGCGAAAAAAGGCGCAGGTTTTTTCCGGACGCCACCGGACTTGAACGCTACCGTCAGAAGGCCTCCGGCCTCAGAGAAGCCAAGAGACCGAAGGAGTGCCTATCCAGTTTGATTTCGGGCTCGATGCTTGGCTTGGCACAAGTGCGCCCAGTGATGTATGTCGAAATCGGCGTCGGAGACGCCTCCCGAAGTCGTATTCTTGCTAAGCCGGTTGCAACGAAAGCCCGATCGCCTCACGTAGCCGAGTCTCTCCGAGACTCCGATCACCCCCGTGTCGGAGACACGCGGCTACGTGACCGAACTCGTTAGTTGCCCTCGCGATCAGCGGTCTGGCAGCTTTTCAAATTTGTATTCGTGGCCCCGGTCGCGCACGACTTCGGCCTTGAGAATGCGGTCGGCTTTTGGCGGATTCGCCTCGTGCATTGTCGAGCGTCGCTGGAGATCGGCCAGCACCTCCATGCCCTCGATGACGCGTCCAAAGGCCGTGTGCTTGCCGTTCAAGTGGGCCGTGGGAACGAACGTCAGGAAGAACTGGGAGTTGCCCGTGTCGCGGCCGGCGTGGGCCATGCTCAGCGTGCCGCGAAAGTGACGCCGATAATCGGGCCGATAGCATTCGCAGCGGATCGTGTAGCCTGGGCCGCCCTGCCCTTCATCATCCTTCGCGCCGCCCTGGGCCATGAACTTCGGAAGCACGCGATGGAACGGGCTGCCGTCGTAGAAGCCTTGTTTGACCAATGTCAGGAAGTTGGCCACGCTTTGCGGGGCCTCATTCTCGAAAAGCTCGACAATGATTTCCCCCTTGGATGTGGTGAGCTTGACGCGGGGCAAGTCGTCGGCCGCCGCCTCGGCTGCGCGGATTTGCGATTCCTTGGCCCAAAGTTGGCGATACTCTTCGAGCACCGCAGCGCTGCTGGAAATCTGATGCATGACGGCTTCCATCAGTCCAGCATCCTCGCGCTCAGACTTGCCGGCCGCTTCGGCGATGGGCTGAATCGCCTCCTTCTTCTGCGCTTCGGCGAGCCATTTCGAGGCCAGATCAAAGTCGTTCGTGGCGAAGGCGGCGAGGAACCCCCACACGTAGAGCTCCGGGCTTCCGGCGTCGTTTTCAATCAGAAGCTTGAGCACAGGCAGCGCTCGTTCGTAGCGGTCGCCGCCGTCGATTGCGTAGTACATATCCTGTGGGTGTCCGCCCTTCGCTGGCTGGCCAGGCTGGCCGCGGCCAATTTGACGGCCGATGACGTCATAACGGGCCACGGCGATGAGCAGCTCGGTGATCTGCTCGTTAGCGTTGGGGGCAAAGCGATAGGCTGCGGCGGCCGCTTCCAGCATTTCGTTCACAAGCGACTGAGCGTGGGCGGTCTGGCCCGTGAGCTGGTTGTTGAGCTTTTGTCGCGTCGCGGCGTCTGCAGACTGAAACTGGGCCTGCATTTTTTCGATCTCGCGCACTGCCGCCTTATATTCATTGAACTTGGCGTCAAAAGCGGCCTTTGCCTGCGCAGCGGCGTTCGTGGCGCCCGACTCGCCAGGCCCAATGAGGGCTTTATCGGCGCGGGTGAGATCGCTTTTTGCGTCTTCTCCGGGCGGCACGACCTCGCGATTTTCTGTCGGCTCGGCGGCGGGCTCCTGAGCGCGAAACGAGCTAGCCGACGCAGCGAACACAAACAGAACGGTCAATACAAAAAATGAACGACGTTTGCGGCTCATACGAAAATCTTCCTTGCGAGGCTAGTTCCAGGCGCCATGGTTTTCACACACAATAGCACATTCACTGCGTGATCGACATGGGACACTCGTACAGTCGGATTTTTGTTGCCAGATGGCACGCAAACGAAAGAACGTTGAAGCGGGACCGAGACGGCCGGGCACTGCGCCGGACGCGCATGAGACGGAAGTTCGGATCATCGGCGGCAACTTTCGCGGCCGGCGGCTGCGCTACCATGGCGACCCGCTCGTTCGCCCGATGAAGCATCGCACGCGCGAGTCGATTTTCAACCTCGTCAGCACGGAGTGCGGCGGGCGGCATGCGATCGACTTGTTCGCGGGCACCGGTGCACTGGGGCTCGAGGCGCTTAGCCGCGGCGCCGCAAGCGCGACGTTCATTGAAAAGCATGTGCCGACCGCGCGGATCGTGGAGGAAAACATTCGCACGCTGGGCGTCGCGGACCAATCGCAACTATTGGTCACAAGCGCTTTTCTGTGGGCCAAGCGCGACCTGCCGTCGGCCGTCGCATCGCCTCCGTCGGAGGGCGGATGGCTTGTTTTCTGCAGTCCGCCCTACGCGTTTTATACGGAGCGGAAAGCGGAAATGATCGAGCTGATCGGCCGCATCCAAGAATACGCGCCGCCGGGCAGTATTCTTATTGTTGAGGCGAACCAGGAATTGGATTTCAGTAAATTGCTGGGGGCACTGCCGGCGAATGAACCTTGGGATGTGCGAGCCTACGCGCCGGCAATAGTCGGCGTTTGGCGAGCGTAAACGAATTGCGGCGTTTAGAACCCGCTCACCTTGCGCACCGGCCCGGCGACATATCCACGGTTCTGCGACAGCGCCGCGGCGATGGCCTGCTGACTATTGCGCCCGGGTTGAACGACCCATAGTGGCGGGCCAGAGTTGCCCCGTGCCGGATAGAGCGTGACCTCCCACAGCGACGTAAGGCCGGCTTGAACCGCCTGCAAGTTGAGCTGCATGATGGCAATCTGCCGCTGCACTTCGCGATCCTGTTGCCGGGCGGCCGCCACGGACTGGACCAAAAAGGCCTGATGGGCTTGACTGTCGTAGTGCTCGTCATGGTGGGCCGCGAGCCATTCGTCCCAACCAGGCTTCAGCACGGCGAGATCATCTTCGGAAAAGAAGAAGAACGGGATGCCATACTCGTCGCCGTTTTCGAGCTCCATGATCACGCCTTCGAGCGTAAAGGTACGGGGCTGGCCCTTTTGTCGCACGAGCCAAGCTTCGAGGCCTTGTTTGTCGGGACGGTTGATTCGCTCGAATTCAGCAACGATTCTCGGCAGCATCCGCTGGTAAATTTCCGGCAAGTTCTCGAACTGGCGATCGTTGACATAGATCTTGCCGCGGCGCCGCTGCACCGTCAGATCGCGGCGCGCATAGTCGACGACGCGGCCGGGCACCTTCGTGCCATCGCGCAGGGTCCAGGTTTGCTTCTTCCCGGTGACTTCGTTGGCGCGCTCTTCAGCCTCTTTCGATTTGAGATACTCCTGGTCGGCCTGCGAAAGCTTTTTGATGTCAATTGCGCCGAGCTGTTTGTCCTCACGCTGCAGAATCACGGTTTTGTCGTTGAACGCGATGAGATCGGCGTCCACTTTGTATTTGCCCGTGGAGTCCGACCAGGTCCGGGCCAAAGACGCGCTGGTGGTAAGAGTCAATGCGGTGGCTAACAGGATTTGCAATTGCGAGCGAGCCATGACGAATACTCAACTTATCGGGCAGAGAAATGCAAAGCATCAAGTGGAGCCGCTGAGGCCGCGGAACATAAAAGCTACATATTTGTCGGAACGCTAATCTTCGCTGATAAACGCTAATGACAGAATTAGCGGTGATTAGTGGAGATTAGTGTTCCCAAGATTTGTTTACTTTGCGGAACAAAAACCCGGCATCAATTTCAGTATCGAATTCTAATGAAGCGCAAGGCAAAAGATAAGACAACATCCTATCTCACAGAATTTGCCGCCGCTAACCATTGGAGGCTTTCGCCGGTATAATTCGGGTTATGTTGAGCAATTTGTTTCATCCGGTTGTCGCCGGCTGGTTTGAGGAGAGTTTTTCGGAGCCGACCGATGCGCAGCGGCTGAGCTGGCCGCGGATTGTGGCCGGAGAACACACGTTGGTGGCAGCTCCGACCGGCTCGGGCAAGACGTTTGCGGCGTTTCTGGTGGCGATCGATCGTCTGCTGCGGCAGGCGGTTGAGAAGAATCTGCCCAATGAAATTCAGGTTGTCTACGTCTCGCCGCTGAAGGCGTTGAGCAACGACATCCGCCGCAACTTGCAGGCCCCGCTCGAGCAAATACAGGCCGTCGCCGCGGCGGCCGGCTTGGATTGCGATTCAATCCGTGTGGCGGTTCGCACGGGCGATACCCCGCCTGGCGAGCGGCAGGCGATGCTCCGCAAGCCGCCGCACATTCTGGTTACTACCCCAGAATCGCTGTATCTGCTGCTGACTGGCGCCAAAAGCCGCGAAATGCTTCGCAATGTGCGTACGGTGATCGTGGATGAGATCCATGCGCTCGCGCGGGACAAGCGCGGGTCGCACCTCGCGCTGTCGCTGGCCCGGCTCGATCGGCTGTGTGCCACGCCGCCGGTGCGGATTGGTCTTTCGGCCACGCAGCGGCCGATGGATGAAATCGCGCGGTTCCTCGTGGGCGCTCCAAATGTGGATAAGGACGGGCAGGCGCGGTGCCACATTATCGATACCGGCCACGTACGCCAACTCGACCTGGCGGTCGAAGTGCCGCCAAGTGAGCTCTCGGCCGTCTGCCCGCACGAAACCTGGCAGGAGGTGTATTCGCGGCTGAGCGACCTGATTCGCGAGCATCGCAGCACGCTGGTGTTTGTAAACACGCGGCGGCTGGCCGAGCGCGTTTGTCATTATCTGGAAGAAGAGCTTGGCCCCGGCCATGTCGCCAGCCATCACGGCAGCCTGTCGCGCGAAACGCGGCTCCGCGCCGAAGAGCAGCTCAAGGCGGGTGAGCTCAAGGCGATTGTGGCCACCGCGTCGCTCGAGCTGGGCATCGACATTGGGTACATCGACTTGGTATGCCAACTCGGCTCGCCACGGTCGATCGCAACGTTTCTGCAGCGGGTTGGCCGCGCCGGGCACGCGCTGGGCCGCATCCCGAAGGGCCGACTCTTCGCCATGACGCGCGACGAGCTGCTCGAGGCGCTGGCGCTGGTGCGCGCGGTGCGTGAGGGCCGGCTGGATCGCATCGTGATGCCCGTGGGGCCGCTCGATATTGTCGCTCAGCAAATTGTCGCCACAGTCGCCGGCGAGGACTGGCAAGAGGATGATCTTTTCGAGCTGTGCCGTCAGGCGTGGCCGTTCCACGCGCTTGCGCGAGAGGATTTTGACGACGTCATAACGATGCTGAGCGACGGGATCGCGCCGGGAAATCGCAGCGGCGCGTATTTGCATCGCGATCGCATCAATCACCGCCTGCGTGCTCGGCGTGGCGCCCGTATCGCAGCCATTACATCAGGTGGCGCGATTCCCGAGCAGGCCGATTATCGTGTCGTGACCGAAGACGGCACCTTCGTTGGCACGCTCAACGAAGATTTTGCTATCGAGAGCCAGGCGGGCAACGTGTTCCAGCTTGGCAACGCATCGTGGCGCATCCGGCATGTGCGCGGCGGCGTGGTGACGGTGAGCGATGCCCATGGCGCTCCGGCGACCGTGCCGTTCTGG
>DATFGJ010000650.1:0-2931 GCA_035249585.1 Lacipirellulaceae bacterium | reverse complement strand
CGGTCCGAAATTTAACATGAAGACCTGAAAGGGCGCGATTCGCGATCGGACATCAATCGCGCTCTTTCAGAGCTTCTATCCTATTCGGCATCCATTATCCCAGGGCTGCGCCTCGCTTTGGCGAGGCTCCGCCCTGGGCTATCATATCTTCCCCTTTCAGGGCAATTCGCGCGCTGTCGAAAATGATTCATCGTTATCACTCGGCAGCCAGCCCTCAGGAGTCCATCCACGCGCGCAGTTGTATGCATCTACCAGCATCGCCAGACGCTCCGGCGACAATTGTGCCCGCGCATCTTCGGGCAATGCATCCTTAAGCAGCCTGGCCGGCAACGTGTCCTCCGCGGGCGTCCAGCCGGCTTCGATGTTGAATCTTTTTTTCGCGGTGACGATGCCGGAGGCGGTGGCGCGAAGCTCGTCGGGCGTGACATTCCAGCCAGTGACCAGCCCCAGCATCTCGGCCGCCTCGGCGTAGAAATCGCTGAACACGCCGCGCAGGAACTTGCACAGGATCAACGAATCCATAAGAGCCGCTTTGTTTTCGGTTTCGATCGCCAGCGGAATGCTTTCCAGGCCTGCGTTGCGCCGGTCGACGGCTTCGGAAAAATCGACCTCGTAGGCGCCAGACCGATTGTGATCGGCCCCGCGCGTGCCTACCGCGAAGCCGAGCGCCATCGTTTGCAGACCGCGCGGATCGTAACCTGGAATTTCAAGCCCTTTCACTTGCGGCGCAAACTCGATCGAATTGTGCCCGATTGCGAGCGCCATGCGCCGGCTTCCTTCTGCTAACAATTGCCCAATGCCTCTGCCGCTTACAATGAGTTCCAAAGCGCGCAACAAAGCGTCACCGTCGCCGAAGCGGAGCCACGGCTCGTCGATGTAGCCGCGCTCGGCGCATTCCATCGCAAACGCAATCGTGCCGCCGGCGCTGATCGTGTCGAGGCCGAGCTCATCGCAGCGTTTGCAGGCCGCGAGCACCATCTCCGCATCGTCGATGCCGCAAAGCGGTCCGAGCGCGAACAGGTTCTCGTATTCGAGGCGCACGTTGCCGTCGCCGTTTCGCATTCCATAAAGGTGCTCGCAGCCGATCGTGCAGGCAGCACACGAAGCCCTGGTGCGTTCACGGGTCACGCTCAATTGCTCCGGCGAGATCGCTTGAGCACCGGCAAAGCTGCCTTGTTGAAAATTGCGCGTGGGCAGCACATTCAGCCGGTTGAACGCCAGCAGATTGGTCGCGGTGCCCAGCTCGCGGTATTTTGCGGTCGCCGGTCCAAATGACTTTTCGGATAGCTGCTTCGCAAGAGCGATGAGCTTGTTCGGATGCGCCCATTCCGTGCGCTGCGAGCCGCGCACTGCGATCGCCTTGATGTTCTTCGAGCCGAGCACGGCTCCGCTGCCGCCGCGACCCGCGTGCCGGCCGTCGTGCGAAATCGTGGCATAGCGCACCAGCCGCTCGCCGGCCGGGCCGATCGTTGCCACTTGATAGTCGGTACCCAACTGCTGCCGCAGCTGCTCTTGCGCCGCGCGATTCGACAGGCCCCACAGCTCGCCGGCCGGTTCCAATTCAATCTTGCCGTCGTCGATCACCAGAACCGACGGCTCGCGCGCTTTGCCGACCAGTACGATGGCGTCGTGGCCGGTTTTTTTGCCGGCAATTGCAAAGCCGCTGCTGGCGAGCGAATCGTTGATGCGCTCCGTGAGCGGGCTTTTGCTTACCACCGCGAACTTGGCGGAGGTCGTGAGCGGGCTCCCCACAAGCGGGCTGAAGACGAACGCGAGACAAGCGCTGGGCGAAAGCGGCTCGGCTTGAGCTGCGCCCTCGCTCAACAGGATGTCCACACCCAGCCCGCTGCCGCCGATGCACTCGCGCAGGCGGCTTTCGTCCAACCCGATCGGCGAAGACGAGCAAGTCGTCAGGTCGATGCGCAGGTAGCGGCCGTGATAGCCTGGAATGTTTGCCATGTTGCTTTTGGTCGTAGCCCGAAGCGCAAGCAAGGGAATCTAGTGCCTTCGATCCTTGCTTGCGCTGCGGGCGGCGATCCTTTGTCTCATCCGCCTGCATCTAACGAGAGCAGCAACACCGTATCGCCCTCCCCAAGCGGCGTTTCCGGCGCACTCACGAATCGCTGGGCGCCCAAATTGACGATGAAGCCTGGTCGCAGTGACCGGCCGTCGATGCAAGTTTCAGCTAATGACGGAAATCGATTGCTGAGGTCCCTCAGGACATCACCCAAATTCGAGCCAGTCGCCACGGTCTGCGCAATCCCGGCACGCGCACGTGGAATCCCAAATAACTCAACTGCGACCTGCATCCGGCACCGTCTCAAAGCGCGCTCGTGGTCTATGGCGACTCAATATATGATGATAGCCGTGCCGCTCAGACGGGGCAATTTGCAATACGATGCCGTTTGGTTTAGCCGGAGGCCGAGATAAACACGCCGCAGACATTTTCTGACGTGGCCTGCACTGTCTGCGGTTGTGTGTGCGACGACTTGCGGGTGAGCGTTTCTGGACCGCTCGTTACGCACACGGAAGGCGCATGCAAACTCGCCCAACCGTGGTTCGATTCGCTCGCGCAACCGACCTCGCGTCCAGCGGCCAGCGTAAAAGGCCAGCCGGCATCGCTCACGCAGGCGATTGAGCGCGCCGCCGATATCCTGCGCGACAGCCGCGCGCCGCTCATCTGGGGGCTATCTCGCAGCAGCACGGCCGGGCAGCGGGCCGCCGTGCGGCTCGCCGAGCAAATCGGCGCCACGATCGACACGACCGCCTCGGTCTGTCACGGCCCGTCGATCATGGCCATCCAACAAGTCGGCGAGTCGACGTGCTCATTGGGCGAAGTTCGCAATCGGGCCGACCTCGTGGTGTTCTGGGGTGCCGATCCGGCCGAAACCCATCCGCGACATTTTGAGCGCTACAGCGTCGATGCGGCAG
>DATFGJ010000649.1:0-3902 GCA_035249585.1 Lacipirellulaceae bacterium | reverse complement strand
AAGGTAGCAGCGAACCATAGAATATACCGCGGTCTGTTTGATTTGTTTCGCCGCTAGACGCGGCTTTCGGCCGCGTCCTGACAAGCAATGTGATCGCCAGCATGATTTTTCAGGTTTTGCTGCACGCGGCGAAGAAGCGTTTTAAGCGCATCCAGTTCGCGCTCGCTGAAGCCCTCGATCGCCCTCTGCCGCACGCGCAATGCACACTCGACAATCTTCTGCCAAACTGGTTCGGCCGCCGGATTGGCGCGAATGATTTTCTTGCGCCGATCGCCGGGACAGTTGTGCCGCGTGATCCAGCCATCGCGCTCCATGCGATCCAATATGCCGACAAGCGTCGGTGGCTCGACCATCATTTTGGCTGCTAGCTCGGTCTGCGACAGATCACCTTCCAGAGCAAGCCAACCCAGCACCATCGACTGGCGATAGGTGATTCCGTGCGGCGCCAGCTCATCGCTGACCGCCCGATGGTAGGTCTGCGTCGCGAGCGTGAGCCAGGCGCCGATGCTTTCTTCGAAGTCGTAGTGCAACATCATTCGCAACTTCCGGGTCCAACAATAATTAGCGTGCTTATTATTTGGAACGTCGGCGGTTTAGGCAACAACTTGGCGGCGGCAGGATATCTAAGTATGTATCATATTGACAACAGTGTAGTCGCCGAGATGTCACTTTTCTGCAACATGGCCATGCGTGATTAAATGGATCGGCCGACTTGTCCGGTTTTTCCGATGGTTCCCAAACTTCGGAATGAAACGGCACACAGGTTGCGAGTTGGATGCGTGGCGGATTATCCGCCCCGGGGGGCGTTATGGCCAAAGTTGGCCGCGCCAGGTTGACGCGGCTATGGCTTTGGACGCTACTCGAAGTAGAGGGACAAACACGTAGACAAGTACAGCCAAAAGGAGGTGGCTTGCTGGTCGGGAGGCATGCAACCATGTCATTTTCAAATTTGGGCAAGCGATGGTCGCTTGTCGCTTTATTGGTGTCGGTGCTAGTCGCCGGCGATGCGCTAGCGCAGCGCGGTGAACGCGGTGGTGGCCGCGGCGGCGGTGGCCGTGGCGGTGGCGGTGGAGGCCGGTCGGCGTTTAGCGGTGGCGGAGGCGGCGGTGGCGGCCGATCGTTTAGCGGTGGTGGTGGCGGCCGATCCTTTAGTCGTGGTGGAGGCGGCGGCTCAAGCCGCTCATTTAGTAGCTCACCGCGCGGCGGCGGCGGATCTAGCCGATCTTTCAGCGGTGGACAGCGTGGCGGTTCAAGCCGCTCGTTCAGCAGCTCACCGCGCGGCGGCTCCAGCCGTGCATTCAGCAGTGCTCCGCGCGGCGGCGAATCTCGGTCATTTAGCCGTGGTTCATCCGGTCGTTCGGCCGAGAGCATGATGCGCTCTGGCGGCAGCAGGCCAGACTTCAGTTCCTCAGCACGTCAGTCAGGGCGAAGCGCTCGGCCCTCGAGCGAAAGCTTCCGCCCGTCGACACGTGGTTCGATTGACGCCGGTCAGTCCGCGCGACGATCAATGGACTCAGCACGACAACGTGACTTTTCGCGTGAAGGATCGATAAGCCGGCAGGCTCAAGGTCGAGGCTCTCGGTCGTTCGACGACGCGGCACGCAGTGCGCGCTCGCAGCCGAACATCGGCCGGCGCGAATATCAAGCGGCCCGGCCGACGGACGGTCAAGTGCGCGATTTCCTGCGCATGCGTGACGGCGGCTCGCGACAATCGCAAGATTTGCGCGGTCGCGCCGGCGACGCCGGTCGCGGTGCTGATCGCACCTTCGGACGCGGCGATAGCGGGCGCAATCTCACCGGCGATGCGCGCGACGCGATTCGGAATCGTGATGCAGCCGGTCGCATCGGCGATCGCGATCGTGGCGACTTGACCGGCCGCGTTGGTGATCGCCCTCAGCGCGATCTCACGGGCCGCGTCGGCGACGACAACCGCCGCGATTTACAGGACCGAATTGGTGACGCTAATCGTCGTGGCGACCGCGATTTCAACCGCGGCGACCGCGACTTCAACCGCGGAGATCGTGATTTCAACCGTGGCCGCGAGCGGAGAATTGCCCGGGGCGACGGCCGCGATGGCGACTACCGGCGCTGGCGCGAAGGCGCGTGGACCCGCGATGGCGACCGGCGCGGTGACAATCGCGATTGGTCGGGCCGCTGGCGCGACGGCGACAGGTTCGACAAGGCCTGGCAGGTCCGAGATAACTGGCGCGACCACTGGCGCGGTCACGACTGGGATGACGACTGGCATGATTTCCCGTTCCACGTCGGTTGGTGGGGCGGCAACCATTGGCATGGTCATCACTGGGACTTCTGGGACCACCATCACCATGGCGACGACTGGTTCTGGTGGACCTGGGCAGCGGCCCCGCTGCTGTTCAACCACTTCGACTATGGCTGGCACACGCCGTACTACTGGGACTACGGCCCCGGTGAGTACATCTACTACGACGACGGCGTCGTATACGTGAACGGCGAGTGGTATCAGCCGGCGCCGGTGTTCTATGAGAATACCGTCGAGGTGATCGAGGAAGCGCCCGTATTGACCGAAGAGCAGGCGGCCCAAGCCGAATGGCTGCCGCTGGGCGTGTTCGCGGTGACCCGCGAAGGCCGCGCGGAAGCCGACTTGATGGTGCAAATTGCGGTCACGGCAGAGGGCATCATCGGCGGCACGGTGCACGATCAGGCGAGCGGCATCACCTACCAGGCCGAGGGCACGGTCGAAAAGGATACGCAGCGCGCCGTTTGGTCGTACACGAACGATCGCAACCAGCGGATCCTCATGGAGACCAGTGTCTTCAACCTGACCCAACCGGAAGCCACTGGCCTTGTGCACTATGGCCCGGAGGACATTCAGGTGATCGAGTTCGTGCGACTGGAAGCGCCGGAAGGCGCGGGCGTGGCAGTGGAAACCGAATTGCCAGCCCCGCCGCCTGCGCAATAACGCCGCGCTATTTTTGAAACGCAAAGGGACGCAGCGAAAGCTGCGTCCCTTTTTATTTTGGAGCACCGAATGCTCAGCGGCGCCGTGCCGTGGGAAACGCCAGCAGTGCGATCAGAAGCGTCAGCGTCGCCGGTTCGGGGACGGGATGGATTGCGCCGCGTAAAGTGATCGTGATCGGCGCGAGATCCATCGTGAAGGGGCTTGGGTTGATGCTGCGCGGATTGAGCGTGATTTGACCGGAGAACATGCCGACCATCGAGGTATCGAGCTCGACCATCAGGCCGCTTCGAATGCTGCCGGCGGTTATCGCTTCGTGGTCATCGGCATCGAATGGATCAAAGCCGGTGAGCGTAAAGTCGGGCGCGTTTAGCGTGAAGCTGCCCGCCAAATCGTCGGCCGGGGCGAGCACGTCGTTGATGACGCCCAGCTCGGCCGCAAGCGCGGGCTGGCCCTGGATGGCGGTGCCCAAGTTAAGCGTGAACTCATTGGCGCCCGTCATTGTGAACGTGCCGTCGCCGGCGAGCTTCGCGAAGTCGGCCACGGCGAAGTTGTTCACCTGGGCTTGCACGTTGACGGTCTGCGACGGGAGCGACGTGAGGCCAAGTCCGCTGCTGCCCGCGCCGTTGGAGGTGAGCGTGATCGTGGCGGTGCCCGATTTCGCGCCGGCTGAGGATGTATCGATGCCGACGACCAGGCTGGTGCTATTCGTGGCGCCCGGCGCCAGGCCGGTGAACGAGCCGCCATTCGTGGTGGCGCTAACGGTGGGATTGCCGATGGCCGCATCGAGTGATTCCGAAAAACCGTCGGCCGGTGCGGTGTTCGAGAGCGAGAGCGGCTGCTGCGGCGTGTCGCCGACGTGGACGATGCCGAAGTTCACCGGCTCCGGCGTGTGGGGCGTGGGGGCGGCGAAACGGTACGCAATGGCTTGCAGACCGACGGACGGGTTACTGATCTCAATCGG
>DATFGJ010000648.1:0-3295 GCA_035249585.1 Lacipirellulaceae bacterium | reverse complement strand
ATCGATTGGACAACGCCGCTGCCGCTTTCGGCCGCGGCGGTCGACTACGTGCGAAAGCTGGCCTCGGTTCCCGCGGCAGGCGCCGACCGGCTGGCTTTCTTCCAGCAGTACTTGGAGCACGAGGATCCGCTCCTGGCGCAGGACGCCTACGATGAGTTCGCCCGCGCGCCGTATGCCGACGTGCAGGCATTAGGCCCGCGGATGCCGCACGACCGGCTGGTCGAATGGATCCGCAATCCGCAGGTCACCCCGAGCCGGCGACGGCTGTATCTCACGATGCTCGGCGTGTGCGGCTCGGAAAAAGATTTGCCGATGCTCGAGGGCTTAATCGGGAGCGACTTCCAGAAGATGAAGCCATTTCTGGAGCAGGTTGTGAGCTGCGGCATGGCGATGGGCGGTCCCATTTGCTTGCCCGTTTGGACGGACCTGGTGGATCACGACGAGCGGCGGAAGAAGCTCGGTCTGGACGCGATGGTCGCCTGCTACCTGAACTTGCGCGGGCCGGAGGGTTTGGACCTCATCGATTCGCGCTTGCTGAAGAATCCAAAAACGGAATACACGTATTTCTATTCCACGATCATGGCCTTGCGGTTCCATGGCGAGGAAAAGTCAAGCCCGGTGCCGCGCGTGCGGCTGCTCAAGTCGATGCGGCTGGTGCTGGATAACCCGGAGTTTGCCGAACAGGTAATTCCCGACCTTGCACGCTGGGAAGACTGGTCGGTGCTGGATAAGCTCGTGTCGATGTACAAGGCGTCGGACGAGCACGGCTACGTCCGCCAGCCTGTAGTAACGTATCTCACGGTCGCCAGCGAGCAGCCGGGCGACGTGGGCACGCGGGCCACCAAGGCTCTCGCGGAACTGGAGGAGCTTGATCCGGAAGGCGTGAAACAGGCCCGCAGCTTGATGGCATTTGGGGCGCTTGCGCGGGCACGCGCGACCAGTGCGAACGCGCCGGCGGCAACCCGGACGGCCGATTCGACAACGGGGTCCGCGACGACGGCCGGGAGCGATGCTACCGAGACCGGGCCGGCCGCACCGGGCGAGTTTCCCGACCCGGCGAACTATGCGGAGGGCGGGGAGGCAAAGCCTGGCAATACATCGGCGCAGTCGAAAAGTAAGGGGCCCATTGCGCGTGTCGCGGCGGAAACGACGTCCGAATCGGACAATATCGCCACATTGAAATATGTCCCGACGGCGGCTCGACAGAGCTCGCCGAATTCTGAAGCGGCCTCGCCGGAAACGGCCTCACCGGATGCGGCCGCGCCCGCCGACGTAGAATTCAACCGGGCGCTGGTGATCGGCGTACCATTAGTGGCCGCCCTGCTGCTGATGGGCGTGTATTGGCTGATTCTGCGCGCGGGGGCCCTTTAAACTGGAGTGCCATGAGTATTGCGTCACTTGACTATGACTCGGTCGCGACTTCGGACGAGGTCCTGTCGTATCGCGCCGTGCACACGGGAGCCATTCTCGGCCTGGCGCTCGTCGTGGTGACCGCGACGTTCACAATGATCTCGTGGGGCAGCACGCCGCAGCTCATTTTCATTTCGCTGCTCAATGGGCTGGCCGGCATTTTTTGCCTTTGGTCGCTGGTGCGGATCCGGCGCGAGCCGGATTTATTCACGGGAGCGCCGATTGCCATGCTTGGCTTCGCCTTGTCGGTGGTGTTCCTCGTGGCCGGCGTGGGCTATGGCTCCTATGTCTATGCCACCGAGGTGCCCGAGGGGTACACGCGGATTTCATTCAACACCATGAAGCCTGACGAGCTCGAAGAGCGCGGCGGCGTGGCCGTGCCGCCCGAAATTGCCGCCATGGACGGAAAGAAGGTTTTCATCAAGGGCTACATCCGGCCGGATTCGGTGACGCAGCGGCTCGGGATCAAAGAGTTCCTGCTCGTGCGCGACAACAACCAGTGTTGTTTCGGCGACATCTCCTCCGTCAAGTATTACGATCAGATGGCCGTGGACATGACGGGTTCGCTCACGGTCGATTTCCGGGACGGGGCCGTCTACCGCATCGGCGGCATCTTGAAAGTTGAGCCGCAAAATGTGAATCGCGGCCCGCTGGCTCCCGTCTTCTCGTTGAAGGCCGACTACGCCATGTAAGTGCTTGCGCCTTGGAGAGCGGCGCGCAGCTGTGGGGAGATTTCATGTTTACGTGCCGGCGCCTATTGGGAATGAGATTGCTGGCAGCGCTCGCGGCAGCTCTGCCATTGCTGCCCGCCGGATGCGATAACTCAGCGGGCCAGCCGCCAGCTAATGGAACCTCGGCGGCGCCGCCTGCCTCGAGCGCGAAGCCAGGCACTCTGCGCCCGGGGGCGAAAACCGTGGCTCTGGCCGCCGCGGGTGATCGGCCCTACGACAAAACGTTCGACGATCTGCGCTTTGACATTAAGCCGGGCGACCCGTTTCAGCGGGCCATGCTGCCGCCCAAGATCGAACAGATGGTCGGGCAGCGAATCCGCATCCGCGGCTTCATTCTTCCGGCCGAGCGGCAGCGCGGCATCAAAACCTTTGTGCTTGTGCGCGATAACCAGGAGTGCTGCTTTGGTCCGGGGGCGGCGCTCTACGATTGCATCCTTGTGGAGATGGTACCCGGAAAAACGACCGAATTCTCCATCTGGCCGGTGGCAGTCGAGGGCACTTTCGGCATCAACGAGGTCATCGGCCCCGACGGATCGCACCTGGCGATTTATCGAATCGAGGGCGAGACGGTGAGGTAGGTGGGGGAGATTAGGTGAGTAGATGCGTAGGTCAACCAGGCAAGTAATGTCTAGGTGACTGCGGACGGGGTTATGGGTTGAACGTCGAAGTACGAAGTACTCAGTACGACGACACTCCTCACTACGCGGAAACCTATAACCGCTCTTAATTCGGCAGCGATGCTTCTGAACCGCTCCATTTTTACGACTCGAACCTCTCACCTACTCCCTTCTAATTTTCATCGCCGCTGAGGCCTAGCTTCGAGAGCCAGCGGCGTCGCGGGGCGCCGCCGCTGCCGCCGTCGTGCGGCGCGCGGCGCGACTCGAGGTCGATGCGCAACTCTTCGAGCTCCGACTTTTCTCTGGCGATTTTCGCCCGTTCGACGCTCAATTCCAACTCGGCGGCACGCAGCTTGCCTTCCATTTCGTGCTCGAGCGCGGAGATCTTCTTGCGGTGCTCGGCGATGATCTCATCGGCGTCCAGCAGCGCGTCGATCTGCTGCTGCCGCTGCGCGTCGGCGGCGGCGGGTTTTGCGCTCTCGGCCTCCGCCAACTGTGTGCGTAGCTGCTCGATCTCGCGGTCCTTTTCAGCGACGA
>DATFGJ010000647.1:0-7577 GCA_035249585.1 Lacipirellulaceae bacterium | reverse complement strand
GCGGCCGGTTTCCTGTCGCTGACGAAGTCCTAAGGCGAATCCTGGACTCGCCGCAAAGTCCAGCACTCGTTCTCGAGGCCGTCGGCACCGCGGCCGCCATGGCGGGCGACTTGAAAATGGCCAAGGATTACCTGCGGCGGTCGACGACTAAGGATCCGCGCCACTCGGTCGCGTGGAACAACTATGCGTGAGTCGTGCTCCAGGAGCCGGATGGCGACATAGACGATGCGCTTGAGGCGGTCAATGAAGCGCTGGAAATTCGGCCGGATGAGTTTCGCTTTCGAGAGACGCGGGGACAAGTGCTTGTGCGGCTGGGTCGCTGGCAGGAAGCGGTGCAGGACCTCGAGTACGCGGCCAATGGCATGCCGGAATCTCGCGACATTCATCGATCGCTTGCCAAAGCGTACGATGCGCTGGGCGAGAAGCAGTTGGCCCAGGTGCATCATGAGCATGCGGAGTGAGGAGCGGGGAGCGGGGAGTGACGAGCACCTCTGCGACCCCTGCGCCTCGGCGTGAACCATTCGTTCACAGTCTTGGTAAGTGAGTATGTAGGAATCGAGGATTTTTGATTGTGATTCATCGCATAATCTTGTTATTAGTGGCTTTGGCGTGCTTCAACCCGTGTTGTTTCGGGGCGCTGAAGCCGGAAGAGATCGTGATTGTCGGGGCGCGCGGCAATCGGGAATCGGAGGGGCTGGCGAAGTACTATGCGCGGGTGCGCAGCGTGCCGGAAAAGAACATCTGCCTGGTCGACATGCCCGCGAAAGAGCTAATCCCACACGAGATGTGGCGGTGGGGAGTGCGTCCTGAGATAAATAAGTGGCTCGTCGAGCATGATCCGGAGCAAAAGATTCGCTGCCTGGTGACAGTGTGGGGCGTGCCGCTCAAGATCGGCGCGGCCGAAGCGGACGACCAGTCGCGAAGATACAAGCGGTTTTTGGAGGACGAGCGATCGCACCGATTGGAACTTTTAGCGCTAGTCGAGCGAACGCTCGGCCAGGTGGCGCCCAATGGCGACTTGTCGGGCGAGGCGGTGGAAGGCACTCTGGAAGATACACCGGCCGAAGATGCCGATGGCAACGAGGTCGGCAGCATTTCGTCCTCCACGTCTGCGCCGGCCGGCGGTCCACTCTCGGCGAAACCCGGCGAAGCGCCCAAATCGGAGCTTCAGCAAGCTCGGGCCCGGCTTGAAGCCGCGCTGCAAGGCGCCCAGGCGCGGCTGGCCAAACGAGCCGCCGGCGAAGGCCGCACCCAAGCCCAAGTGCAGCTTCAGCAGCTTGCGGCCGCGGCCGGCGGCGCGAATGTGATTCTCCAAGGCCTCAATCAACAGATCACGGCCAATCCGAATTTGCCGGCCAGCGCCCGCTCGGAGTTCGATGTCCTGCGCGGCCGAGCCGCATCCTACGGAGAAATCCGAATGCTGCTCGAGCAGTCGCCGCCGAGCGTCGAGCGTGATGCCATGATCCTGGCAATCCTCGAGCGGCTGGGCGGGCTGCTTTTGTCGGTCGATTGGTTGGACGAGCAGCTGAAAGTCGTTTCGCAGAATGAAACCGACGCCAGTTTCGACAGTGAGCTGGCGCTTGTGATGTGGCCGGACAATTATCAATTGCTCCGCTGGCAACCGAACTATCTGCGGCCGGCGTATGCCAACTCGCAGTTGCCCAAGGCGCACCGGACCTTGATGGTCGCGCGACTCGATGCGCCGACGCTGGTGCTGGCCAAAGGCCTCGTGGACACGGCAATCAAGATCGAGAAGGAAGGGCTGCGCGGCAAGGTGTATATCGACACGCGCGGCATCGGCAAACTCGAAGACGCGAACGTCATGCCGGGCAGCTATGGCGACTATGACCGTGCGCTGCTCGTCACCGCCAAGGGGATCGACGAGCAGACCGACTTCGAAGTCGTGCTCGATACTTCGCCGCAGCTGTTCCAGCCGGGCGCGTGCCCCGACGCGGCCTTGTATTGCGGCTGGTACAGTCTGGCGAAGTATGTTGACGCATTCGAGTGGAAGCCGGGCGCGGTCGCGTATCACCTGGCAAGCGGCGAAGCGCGCACGCTGCGCGACCCGGCCAGCCAGGCTTGGTGCAAGAAACTGCTGGAAGACGGCGTTTGTGCGACGATCGGCCCTGTTAACGAGCCGTATCTGGGATCGTTTCCACGGCCCGACGAGTTTTTCGGCATGCTGCTGCAGGGCGAGCTGACGCTGGTCGAGTGCTTCGCCCGATCGAATCCCTTCAATAGCTGGATGATGACGCTCATCGGCGACCCGCTCTACCGGCCCTTCAAATACCGCGTGACGGCGCAACCACCGACCGAAGCGGGCCGGTCGCAGGAACTTCAAGTGCCGCCATCGCCGCCGTTAACGCCGGCGAATCTAAACGGCCGCTAAGCCGGCACGAGCGCCGGTTTTTTCTTCGGTTTTGCCGCGTCACGCCGCGGCAACTCTCTAGGACATCCCGCGTAGGCTTCTTGGCGCGGGTAGTGAGGCCGTTGGCTGCCTAAGGGATTTGCCTAACCAAGTTGGTCCTAGCACTCGCTCATTTTCCGGACACCCAAGCACAACGAGTGCCAACAGAGAAAACCTACTTCGTCCAGTTTTGAAAGGCATAAAATCGACCCCAGAATCATAGGCCTGCCGACGCAATCGCTAAGTTTAAACGGATCTTGTTATCTCTTCCCAACAGGGTGCTCTCAGCTAAAGCCATCAACTGCTAGATATGAGCCATGACACGGAACAGTCCTCGTCGATGGTCGATCACTGGCGTTGACCATAGTCTGCTAATGTCTGCTCTATCCGGTCGAACGTTTCCGATAGCTCAATTAGAACCGTAGCGTTCCTGCCTTCATCCGATGCAACTTGCCATATTCGATCATGCTCCTCTTGTAGACTTGGAAGTTTGCGCCGGATGGTGTCAAAAACTGCCGCGTTCAATTCCCGCTGAAAGGCAATTGACTCGTCTCGATTCATGTGTGTCACACTCGCAACGCCGCCTACCGCAACCTTCACCGCGGCTTGCACGGCTGCCACAATAAACGACTGAGAATTGATGTTGTATTTGGCGGTCAAGTCAGGCAGCAAATTCATTAGCGACGTGCCGAGAGACATCGCGATCTCAGTGGCCGCTTCGTGCACCTTGCGGGCGTCTTCTTCGCGATCCATCTTTCCCTCCTTTCAGTTGTTTAGATTTGGCCCATTAATCAACATCCACCTCACCGAACATGAACGCGTTTAGCATGATGCTTTGCAGCTTTCGCTCCAACTTCTCGGTTTGATCCGGCGTGAGTGAGCCCGCCGGCATAGAATTTGTGCCAAGCTTTACCGCTGCTTTTGCGATGGCCAGCAGAATAACCTGCTCATCTTCTAAACTGTACTTGGCCATTATTTTCGGTTTCATGTCTGCGAACATTTTGGCGAGCGCGTCGGCAATTTCTATCGATGCTCGATGAGATTCGGCCGATTCTCGATTGTGTCGTTCCTGCTCGTTGTCTTCCATCGTTGTCGTCCTTTCGATGTTATAACGTAGCCAATGTCCGGCCGCTGCATGGACGTTCGGTGTGAAGCTACATACTTGTAGCTGTAACCATCCATTTTGACGCGCGACTAAGGTGGATGCTACGGTCGCATCCGATGCCAGTGGCTTTCGCAAGCAACTAACGGTATCGTCAGTAAGTGTGCAAATGTGTCGGCCTAAACTCACCAAATGATATTCATAACGATATGCAGGCCATCTTCCGCTGGAATGGACAATTCTTCGGTTTTATCGCCGACGGTTACTTATTCGACTCAACAGCAAACTTTCGCGGCTGGGTTGAAAACGACGGCACTGTCTGGCGATCGGATGGCACGTTTCTCGGCGATTTAGTGGGCGGCGAGTACGTCCTTCTTCAACAGTCAGCCGACCGTGCCCGTCGCCCGCCGCGCGCCCGTCCCACCAAACCTGCGACGCTAGCCAGGCCAGATGATCGAAAAGGCAGGGGCCCGCGGCCAGGTTATGTCGATGGACTCGATGAGTTGCCGTAGCCGCAGTGGTGGAATGAAAGCTTCTTATTCGTTCACGGAACCAGAGAATGTCCACTTGCTCAGATCGTGGCGATTGCAACCCCAACGGTTTTGTTCTCAAAAGCTTTAAGCCAAGAGGAATGAACGCCGAGCTATTCGCCGTTCAATGCCCGGATTGCGGTCGAACTTACGGAATTGTGGAAGATTACAATTTCCGTGCCACCTATACCCAACTCGCGCGCGCGATAAAAGCCATCGCCGACCATCTTGGTGTTGAAGTTGAACTCCACACCGGTTAGGAGTTAATAGGCCGCGATGGATTAACCGGCTACGAGGGTCGCGTCCAACGCGCCCTTTGTGGCGGGCTTTTCTGTCGCGATTCAAGGAGTATGGCGACGAGGTTCGAGACGTAATTTCGCCATAGCTGAGACCCACACATCCCCGACGCTCGATTCTGTGCGGAAAGTGCAGCAGGTGTCAGCTCGGCCCGCACTTTGCTATCGCCACGAGGCTGGTGGCGGTGTGGGGTGGGTATGATTGTGGCGGCTGGTCGTTCGTAATTCCACCAACTAGCTTACAAGTGCCGGCGGGCCGCCATGCTCACGTATCTGCGAATAGCTGTGACCGCGTTGAGCCTGACGGCCTGCGTGTGCTGATTGCGCTGTGGGTGAGGAGCTTTTGGTGGCGTGACAGCGTGACGCGCGAGGGAAGCCAATACTCGAATGACGGCTCAATTCGCACGTTCAATAAGCGGCTGGCGCGGCTCACGTACGCTTTAACAACGATGGGATAATCACGCCCGCGCTTGCAGTTTTCTTCTGCCACTACAATTACTGCCGAAAGCACGGTATGTCTGAGACGTATCACCGCTAACGAAGCAGCGGCAAGGCACCGGCCGGCAAGATTTCGTCCAGACACTGCTATGCCAATCACCGGTGGTGGTCAATTAAGTGTGTCTGGGCATTTCTGGCGGTATGTCGCCGGGTGACGCGACGCACTGCGCGCGCTGACCGCAGTGCGGGCAGTCGAGCATTACAAAAAGTTCGCCGCCCCGCATACTCGTCACCGGCCAGTACTTCACAGTGCCATCGGCGAGTGTTTCCGTGAACGAGACCACAGTCGCGTTGGCACCGCAGTGCCCGCAGATAATTGTTTCAGGCTGTTCCATTGAATCGCCCCGTTAGTTCGCCGTGACCGCTACCAACAATTTGCGGACCGTTACAAACCACAAAGCCCGCCGGTTGGCAGGCTTTTTTCGTGCGCTATGATCGAGCTGGGCTTCTATGTCGATGGCTGGGTGAGCTTTGCCATCCGCGGCTTTACAGCCAGCGCGGCACGGAACGCCGGTACTTTATTAACGCGCAGCCGCCGCGCCAGTGCCAAGGCCGGGCGTGCCGGATTGTGAGTAATAGCGCGACGTGTTAAGAAACTGCGCGCGGCGTGAAGGCCGGGCGAACCAAGCGCCTTTGCCCGTCGGCGCCACGAGCTGGCCGGTCACGGCTCGCTGCTCGAAGTTCTGGACGTTTGAATTGAGCTGTTGCAGCGCCCGATTCTGCTGCAGCAAGAGTCGTTTTTGCTCCTGGTTCGTTTGGTACTGTTGCTGCAGCGGGCGTACCAGAGCCTGGTAATTCGGAATGGCCCGGTTGTCGAAACCGTCGTTGCGGAACAGGTTCAAATAGGGGCTGACCGTGGGCCGGCTAGGCTCGTAGCGCCGAACCTGGGCCATGCTGGCGGGCGCCGTGAAAAGCACTTGCAGGCACGCTACTAGCGCTGCCAGCAGCCATAGTTTTTCTTGGTGTTTCATTGCCGCATCCCCTGTGACGGTGGAGTCTGTCCGAATTTTACTCGACTTAACTCAATGTTCAACCTCAAGGATTCCATCGAGTTTTCCGATGGTATCAATTGTAGCGGCTAGCCTGCGCGACTCGTTAGCGCGAGGGGGGCTGTCGTCCAAACAACGGCAACGACGAACGATTCATGTTCACTAGGGGCGCCTGGCTGCCGACTTTCTGTTTGCTCCTGCTGTTGGCAGGCAGCCAGGGATGCCATTGGGTCTATCCGGGCCGCAACCCGCACGGGCCCGAGCCGTGCATTCCGCCCGACGTTCCGCGCGAGCTGTCGAAAACGACGCTGCCGGACTACATCATCGAGCCGCCGGACGTGCTGTCGATCGAGGCGATCAGCCTCGTGCCGAAGTCGCCGTATCAGTTGCGGCCGCTCGACGCGGTGACGGTGATCGTCACGGGCGTCGACGAGGCGGCGAACATCTCGGGCCAGTACATCGTTCAGCCGAACGGCAACCTGCAGCTGCTTCCGGCGGGCGGCGCGCCGCCTGCGGCCAGCGAGCTGGCGGCGCTGCCGGCGGCCGGGCGCACCGTCGAGGAGATTCAGTCGGCGCTTCAGGCGACGCTCGCGCGGCTCTATGAGAAGCCACAAGTGTGGGTGACGCTTGCACAGTTGGCCGCCCAACAACAGATCATTGGCGAACATTTGGTGGCGCCCGACGGCAAAGTGAATCTGGGCACCTACGGCCGCGTGCGCATTGTCGGGATGACGATCGAAGAAGCCCGCGCGGCCATCGAGGCGCACCTCTCGCAATACCTCCAGGATCCGCAAATCGCCGTCGATGTGCTGGGCTACAACAGCAAGGTATACTACGTCGTCACACAGGGGGCAGGGCTGGGTGACCGCGTCGTCATCCTGCCGGCCAAAGGCAATGAGACAATTCTCGACGCCATCGGCCAGATTCAAGGCCTGGAGTCGAACCAGTCGACACGGATGTGGGTTGCGCGGCCGGGCACGAATGAATGCGACGGCGACCAGATCCTCCCCATCGATTGGCTGGCGGTCACGCAGCGCGGCGACACAACGACGAACTATCAGCTCTTGCCCGGCGACCGGTTATACGTCTCCGAGGACAAACTGGTCGCCGTCGACACAAAGCTTGGCAAGATCATTTCGCCGATGGAGCGCATCCTCGGCTTCACAGCCTTGGGCACCTCCACGGTGCAAAGCCTTGTGTTCTTCAAGCAACAAGGTCAGCGCGGCTTTCAGGGCGGGTTCTAGTTGGGAACTCGACCGGGGGTGTTGGGTATGGTAAGGCACATCGGCTTGGTAATTCTTGCACTCAGCTTTGCAGTAGTGACCGGTTGTCACGTAGGTTGTTGCAGCAAGCGGGCAAGCGAAAAGAAATGCCCGACGGACGTCCGCAAAACGCATTGCTGGTGCTTCGGCGAGGACGCGCTGTTCCGCTACCCGTGCGGCCCCAACCGCGTGTACTACGGTCACAAGGCCACTTGCTGGCGCGAGTGGCCGACAAGTGGTTCACACTGGCGCGACGTGCATTGCGGCCCGACCATGTCGCCCGGAGTTATGCAGCATGAGGTTGAGTTGTTCGGTCTGCCGAGCGCCGGGCCGGGGCCAGCCGACGGCGACGTGACCAATCCATTTCGCGCGGAAGCGGGCGAGGCACAGCCGCTCCCGGAAATGCAATCGCCAAGTTTCACGGAGCCTGGTGCTCAGGAACTGAATTTGCTTCCGCCCGCGCCTGAAAACGCTGGTGGAGCTCAGCCCGGAA
>DATFGJ010000646.1:0-2075 GCA_035249585.1 Lacipirellulaceae bacterium | reverse complement strand
GGGCGTCGATCCTGAAATCGTAAACGTCCAATTGGCTAGATCTCGAGAGCGGGCCGCATTCCGAGGGTGGAGGTTTTGCAGATTTCGTAAACGAGGTCACGTTGTTGGTTTTCCTTGCCTTCTGGTGGATGCAAGGGCACGGTTTTGCCTGGTGTTTGGGCGGTAATGGTCTCGACTTGGTCTTGAGTTGGGACGAATGCCCGGTTGTCGGTAGGTCAACAACCATGGGCACTCGTTTCAGAAATCGGAACGCTTCCCTGCGTTGGTGTTTTTCTCAGTCACGTCCAGCCGAGCCTTCCGCGGATCAGGCCCCGCGCCCGCAGAACCATCCGGCCTGAACTCGAAGATGACGTCCCTCTTTGAGTCGTGACGAGGCCAGGTCGGCAGACCGGGGCCGTTCGGATCGCCGTTCTTGGCGAAGTTGACCCAGTAGCTCTGCGCCATCCGCGAGACGGCCAGGTCCTCGGCCGACGCCGGGCCGCCTCTTCCCGCCGCCAGGGTGCCGAAGACATAGGAGATTTCGCCGCCGTGCGGGGCGCCGGCGCGCAACTTCTCCCGAAGAGCGCTTTGGACGTAGGAGAAACGATAGAGGTACGCCGGCGACCCGTTGGCTGCGAACGTGCTTGCAGCGAACCGTGCTGGCTCGGCCTGACCGAAGTCGTCATTGACCCGCGACACCCAGCGTGGCGAGGTCCGTCGATCCGTCAGGATCGTAGGCCGCCCTTGCCTGCTCGCTCCACTTACCGAACCGCGCGAACAATTCGTCCTTGGTGGCGGCCCTTATTCGATTGCCGGCCGTGTCGGCGCTGTTGCTTCCGGCCAGAAACGGAACCCGCGGCTGTCGTTGGGCCTTGTAGGCACTTTCAGCCGTCTCGGTAATCAGCTTGCCGTCGAGGATGGGCGTCGTCTCGTAAGACGGCGCGTTCGCTCCTGACGGGGTCGGAGCGCCGCGGAGAACCTGGTCGGCGCTGAGGCTACGCAACTTCGCCAGGGCGTCTTCATCCATGCCGTCAATCCCCATCGATCTCGCGAACTGGCTTCCGATCGTCTCGGCTGATACCGGATAGTTCGGATCGACGCCATCCTTACTCATCGGTCGTGCGGTGAGCACGCTGTCCCTGGATCCGCCGGACTGGGCTATGGCTTTGTGAAAGAGCCCACGCGCCTGCGGCGACGCCAGCATGCTATGAACCGAAACGCCACCGGCTGAGAACCCGAAAATTGTGACGTTGTTCGGATCGCCTCCGAAGAAGGCGATGTTCCGCTTCACCCACTGCAAGGCGGCGATCTGGTCCATGTAGGCGTAGTTGCCTTTGTTCTCATCCGGACGCTCGCGGCTCAAGGCCGGGTGCGCGAAGAAGCCGAAGCGCCCGAGACGATAGTTCATGGCGACAAGGACGACGCCCTGCTTGGCGAACCCGACACCCGACGTATTGGGCGCCGAACTCGAGCCGCCCGTGAAACCGCCTCCATGTATCCACACCATCACGGGCAGATTGCGAGCGGTCGCCGCGGCCGGGCGCCAGACATTCAGGTACAGGCAATCCTCCAAATGAACCGGACCAGTAGGAGCTCCTGCAGCTGGAGGAGGCCCGAACCGCCCCTGCATACAGTTCGGCCCGAACTCCGCAGCCTGTCGCACTCCGGACCACCGCGCCGGCGGCTGCGGTGGACGCCAGCGAAGATCGCCAACCGGCGGTGCGGCGAACGGGATGCCCTTGAAGGATTCGACGCCGTCATCGACCACTCCTTGCAAATCGCCGCTATCCACGCGCACCACGGCAGACTGCGGTTGCGACAACGCGACGGTCCGCATACTCGTTGCGGCAGCCAACGCTACGAATGAGCAGACGACAAAGCTGATCACCCTTGAGGTGGTGATGCCTCTGCTGTTGCCACTCCAACCTCTTCTGCCTTTCAGCTGATGCTTAGCGTCCATGCGAGCGATGATACCCAGCCCATCTCTTCGCGACTTGCCTATGTCTCCTAAAAAGCGCGCGTTTCAAGCGCACGCGGCGGAGGAACAGGCAAGGACGACAGTCATATGCGATGTACGCTGGCCAAAGTGCTCTCCT
>DATFGJ010000645.1:0-18984 GCA_035249585.1 Lacipirellulaceae bacterium | reverse complement strand
TCAAGAACGCCGAGCGCTACATCACGCCCGAGCTCAAAGAGTACGAAGAAAAAGTGCTGTCGGCTGAACAAAAAGCCAAGGACCTCGAGTACGAGATGTTCGTCGAGTTGCGTGACTTGGTCGCCAAGTCAGCCGCCCGGTTGCAGGCCACGGCCGATGCGCTCGCCGAGGTGGATGTCTTGGCCGGCCTCGCGGAACTTGCGCGCTCGCGCAACTACGTGCGCCCAACCGTGGTCGAAGCACCAGTGCTCGATATCGAATCCGGCCGCCATCCGGTGCTGGACATCACCGAGCCGGACGGGACGTTTGTGCCCAACGGCGTTCAATGCGCGGGCGCCATGCAGTCGCCGGTTCCGCCGGGGGTTGTCGACGCGAACTGCGGCACAATCCTCCTCATCACCGGTCCAAACATGGCCGGCAAGAGCACGTACATCCGGCAGGCGGCGCTATTGATGCTCATGGCTCAAATGGGCAGCTTCGTGCCGGCGCGGCGCGCAACCATCGGCGTGGCCGATCGCATCTTTGCGCGCGTCGGAGCCAGTGACGAGCTGTCGCGCGGCATGAGCACGTTCATGGTGGAAATGACCGAGACGGCGCGCATCCTCAACACCGCTACCCCGCGGAGCCTCGTGATTCTCGACGAGATCGGCCGTGGGACGAGCACTTATGACGGCCTGTCGCTTGCCTGGAGCATTGTCGAGCATGTGCACGAACACATAGGCTGCCGCACGCTGTTCGCCACGCATTATCATGAGCTGACCGACCTCGAAACGCAGCTTCCAGGCGTTCGCAACTACAACGTAGCCGTCAAGGAATGGAACGACCAGGTCGTGTTTCTGCACCAGATCGTGCCGGGCGCGGCCGACAAGAGCTACGGAATCCACGTGGCCCAACTGGCCGGCGTGCCGCGCAGTGTCAACGAGCGGGCTCGCGAAGTGCTGGCCTGGCTTGAAGCGAAGCACCAGCCGGCCGACGCCAACGCTTGCGGTTCAGCTAGCAAAACATCGTCCTCCCTGCCATCCCGCAACGGCAAAAACGACGGCCGGGCGAGCCATTGGCAGCTGACCCTCTTCGGCGTGGAAGAGCACCCGCTTCTCGACGAAATTCGCGGCGCCAAACTTGATGAACTCTCGCCGCTGGAGGCGCTCGAGCTCGTGCACGAGTGGCAAACACGACTTGCCGGCGAGCGCGAGCCGGCCAAAGGTTAGGCCGATGTGGGAGGCGTCTGGGGCGCCGATAAGTCTCACGTGCTGAACGCGTAATCGGCGCTCCAGACGCCTCCCACGGCAATCTCCAGGCCGGTAAGATAATCGGTTTGCGATTCGCCCCGGCGACCGGGCACCACGGCACCGCCGTGGTCGGCGTCGCGGCTGTTGCCGTGTCCGAACTCCATGCTCTTGGCTCCCTGCTCTCAGCTTTTTCATGCCCCGATACAACCACGCGACGATCGAGCCGAAATGGCAGGCGTACTGGGAACAAAACCAGACGTTCGCCACGCCGCGCCTGCCCAAGCCGGGCACCAAGAAACTTTACGCGCTCGACATGTTCCCCTATCCCAGCGGCGACGGGCTGCACGTGGGGCATCCCGAAGGTTACACGGCCACGGACATCGTCTGCCGCGCTGCCCGCATGCAGGGCCGCAGCGTGATGCATCCGATGGGCTTTGACGCCTTCGGCCTGCCGGCCGAGGAGCACGCGATCAAGACGGGCGAGCATCCGCGCGTGCGAACCGAGAAAAACATCGACACGTTTCGCCGGCAGCTCAAGTCGCTCGGCTTCTCCTACGACTGGAACCGCGAGCTGGCCACGACCGATATCGAATACTTCCGCTGGACGCAGTGGATCTTCCTGCAAATTTACGACACGTGGTTCGACCACGACGAGCAGCGCGGCCGGGCAATCAACGAGCTGCCGATTCCTGAGGACGTGCTTGCCGCCGGCGAAGACGCAATTCGTGCCTATCAGGACGAACACCGGCTCGCGTATCAGAGCGAAGCGCCGGTGAACTGGTGCCCGGCGCTGGGTACCGTGCTGGCGAACGAAGAAGTGGTGAATGGCCGCAGCGAAGTCGGCAATCACCCAGTGGTACGCATGCCGCTGCGCCAGTGGATGCTTCGCATCACCGCCTACGCTGATCGGCTCGAAAAAGACTTGAAGGGCCTCGATTGGTCTGAAGGCATCAAAGCGCTGCAGCGGAATTGGATTGGGCGCAGCACGGGGGCGGAGGTCGATTTCTTTATTGGCGGCGTCGGTTATGAAAAAGTCGACAACCGACAGGAAATGCATGTTTCGATGGAGTACTTGAAGGAACACCTCGCTTACGTTCGTCATCGAGCGATAATCGGCTTCCCCCGCAAGCCAGGCGAGGATGTGCTTCGCATCTACACGACGCGGCCCGACACACTGTTTGGGGCCACGTACATGGTGATCGCGCCAGAGCATCCGTTTGTTGAACGGCTGACGACGCCGGAAACCGCCGACGCCGTCACGAAGTATTGCGCGGCGGCCACTCGTAAGAGCGATCTCGATCGCACTGAATTGGCCAAAGAAAAAACAGGCGTCTTTACCGGAAGTTACGCGATCAATCCGGTGAACGCTGAAGCGATTCCGATTTGGGTGGCCGACTATGTGCTCATCAGTTACGGGACCGGCGCGATCATGGCAGTGCCCGCCCACGACGAGCGCGACTTTGAGTTCGCCAAACAATTTGGGATACCGATCAGACCCGTCGTCGACCCCGGCGAAACCGCAAGTGAGCGCGCGGCCATTCTCGCGGGAGAACAGGTTTTCACCGAGCCTGGCACCGCCATCAACTCTTTGGACTTCGATGGCCTCCGCACGGCCGAATTCAAGCAAGAAATTACCGCCCATTTGGCGAAGCAAGGTCTCGGCCGCAAGGCGGTGAACTACAAGCTGCGCGATTGGCTTTTCTCGCGGCAACGGTTTTGGGGCGAGCCGTTTCCGATTCTGCATGAGCTGGACGCCGGCGGCAAACCGACAGGCCGCGTTCACGCCGTGAACGAGGAAGATTTGCCGGTGGATTTGCCACATCTTGAGGACTTTAAGCCGCCGGGGCGTCCGGAGCCGCCGTTGGAAAAAGCCCCACACGATTGGCTTTACCCAATAATTGACGGCAAGCGCTACAAGCGCGAGACGAACACAATGCCGCAGTGGGCCGGCTCTTGCTGGTACTATTTGCGGTTTCTCGATCCGAAAAATGAGCGGGCCGCCGTCGATCCCGCAATCGAAAAAGCCTGGATGCCGGTCGATCTGTACGTCGGCGGCGCGGAGCACGCCGTGCTACACCTTTTGTACGCCCGCTTCTGGCACAAGGTGCTTTACGATCGCGGCGTCGTATCCACTCCAGAGCCGTTCCAGAAGCTCGTGAATCAGGGCATGATCCTGGGCGAGAACAACGAGAAGATGTCCAAGAGTCGCGGCAACGTGATCAACCCCGACGCCATCGTCGCGGAGTATGGCGCCGACTCGCTGCGGCTGTACGAGATGTTCATGGGACCGCTCGAGCAATCAAAGCCCTGGAGCATGCAGGGCGTCAACGGCGTCTTCGGTTTCTTGAACCGCGCGTGGCGGCTGGTGATCGATGAGCGCGCCGAAGACATGCGGCTCAACGCGGCCATCGTCGACCGGCCGCCGACCGCCGAAGAAAATCGCGAGCTGCATAAAACCATCGGCGTGGTGACCGACCACATCGCCGGCCTTGCGTTCAACACGGCCATCGCCCGGATGATGGAGTTCACCAACTACTTTACCACGGCCAGCGAGCGCCCGCGCTTCGCGATGGAACAGTTCGTACTGCTTCTCTCGCCGTTCGCGCCGCACATCGCCGAAGAATTGTGGCAGGCGCTTGGGCATAAGCAGTCGCTGGCCCACGAGCTATGGCCCGAGTTTAATCCGGCGCTCGCAAAAGATGACCTCGTCGAAATCCCCGTGCAAATCAACGGCAAGGTGCGGTCAAAAATCGTGGTGCCGCCGGACGCGGACGCAAAGCAGCTGGAAGCGGCCGCCCGCGCCGATGCCCGCACCGCGGAGATGCTTGCAGGCAAACAGATCATCAAGGTCATTCCGGTTCCAGGGCGGCTGATCAATTTCGTCGTGAAGTAGGAATGCAAAATGCAAAATGTTCAATGCAAAATGAAAAATGAGGCTACGGATGTCGCCCGGTGGTGCCGCCCGCATTGCACATTTTGCATTTTGCATTTTGCATTTTGCATTACCCGCTCCGCGACGCCGAACCAAGGGGCGCCCCAGTGAAAAACGTCGTCGCCGTTGTTCTGGGTGGTGGCCGCGGGACGCGGCTCTTGCCGCTGACGGCGCTGCGCTCCAAGCCGGCCGTGCCGCTGGCCGGCAAGTATCGGCTCATCGATATCCCTATTTCGAACTGCCTCAACAGCTCGATCAACCAGATTTACGTGCTCACGCAATTTCAGTCGGTGAGCCTGCACCGGCACATTCGCGGCACGTACCGGTTCGACAATTTCAGCGGCGGCTTCGTGGAAATCCTTGCCGCCCAGCAGACGATGGAAGCCGACGAGCAGCGCGACTGGTACCAGGGCACCGCCGACGCCGTGCGCAAGAACTTGCGCTACTTCTCTCAGCCGGAAACCGAGTACGTGCTCATCCTGTCGGGCGATCAGCTGTATCGCATGGACTTTCGCGACATGCTCGCCACGCACCAGGCGGCAAAGGCGGAGGTCACCATCGCCGCCAAGCCGGTGAGCCGCTCCGAGGCGGGCGCGATGGGCATCATGCGCGTCAACAACGCGGGCCGCGTCGTAGGTTTTTTGGAAAAGCCGCAAACTCGTGAAGAGCTCAACGACGTGGCGATGGACCCGCAATGGCTCGAAGCCCGCGGCATCGAGAGCCGCGGACGCGACTGCCTTGCGAGCATGGGGATTTATCTGTTCCATCGCGATACGCTGCTGGCGGCCCTCGAAAAAACGAACTACCGCGACTTCGGCAAGGAAGTATTTCCCGCATCCATGCGTTCGCGGCATGTGCAGGTGCATGTGTTCGACGGCTACTGGGAAGACATTGGCACGATCCGCGCGTTCTACGACGCCAACCTGCGGCTCGCGCAGCCTAACCCACCATTCGACCTGGCCTCGGCTACCGCCCCCCTTTACACGCGCGCCCGCTTCCTGCCACCCACGCGCGCCGACGGCGTCACGATTCAGCAAAGCCTCATGGCCGACGGCTGCGTCATCGGCCAGGGCACACGAATCGAGAACAGCGTCGTCGGCCTGCGCTGCCGCATCGGCAGCAATGTGACGATCCGCAACTCGGTGATCATGGGCGCCGACTACTATCAGTCGCCCGCCCAACTGTCGGCCGACCGCAGCGAGGGTCGGCCGCCCATAGGCATCGGCGATGGCGCGGTGATCGAGAGCGCCATTGTCGACAAAAACTGCCACGTCGGCGCAGGAGCGCAGGTGATCGGCGATCCGCAGCAGCTTGATCGCATCGCGGGCGAGAACTTCGAAATGCTTGACGGCATCTTAGTCATGCCGAAGAATGCCGTGCTGCCGGACGGCTGGCGCCGGTAGTAGCAGGCACCGGGCACCCGGCACACGGATTAGCCGGGTGCCGGGTCGGTGTGCCGTAGCTGCGTAACGTGGCTGCCTCCATCATTTTGCATCGCAGCTCGCGTGAATGGTGGGCCGTGCCCACCCTACCATCGTTACAAGCGGCTTCATTGTCGGCCTTGCCGCTATATGCCATATTTGCTGTAGCGCTATCCAAGCGTTGCCATCTGACGTTTGGTTTTGCGAATTCGCTTTTGGAGAGATTTTGGATGAACGTTTCGCGTCCTCAGAGGTTTTATATTGCGGCGGTCGTCGCCGTGTTGACGATCGTGCAGTTGTCATTCAGTGCTCATGCAGCAGCGCAAACCGGCTCTTCGTCAACCGCGAACAAGCCCGGCGATCCGATTTACCTGGAGGAACCGGAAGTCATCGCCAAGCCGACGCTTGTCCGCCGTGAGACGCTTCTGGAGAAGTACGAAGACGGCAAGAAGCGCATCGAGCGCGGCGTCGCACACTACTCGGACAATCACTTTGAGGCCGACGGCGTGTATCGCGAGTTCTATCCGAACGAGCAGCTATTTGTCGAAGGCCAGTTCCGCGACGGCCGGCAGCACGGCGAATGGACCTTCTTCCACGAAAACGGCCAGCAAAATCGCAAGGCGACGTACAACAACGGCCAGCCCGACGGCGCTTGGGACGTTTTTCGGGCCGACGGCACGCTCGCGGCCAAGCGCAGCTTCCGCAATGGTCAGCGTCACGGCGAGTGGATTACCTACGACAAATCGGGAAAGAACCCACTGCGCGAGGAGCATTACGTCGACGGGAATCCCGAGGGCGTTTGGAAATTCTGGTACGACAACGGTAAGCAGCGGCAACAAATCGGCTTCAAGGCAGGGAAGCTCGATGGTACGAGCATGGAATGGGATGAAGACGGCGAGAAGCGAGTCGAAGTTTCCTATACGGATGGCAAGCTGCACGGAACGCGCAGGCTGTGGCTTAAAGACGGCCGCACGATCGTCCAGCAATACGACGAAGGCAAGCTCGTCTCGCAGTCAAACGAGGGATAAGCGGCGGAAGCGATCCATATATCAGCCCGAATCGCAAGCAAGGGAAAAACGGTTAATCCTCGCTTGCGCTTCGGGCTATTATTTTCCTTCGCTTGCGCCTCGGGTTTGTGTGCCGCGGCTTCGTCGGCACCGGATTAGGCGGTACAATTTCTTGGCCATTGCCGCCGCCGTATTTTTTTGAATCGACCATGCGGGGCCGCGAGGGCTGCAGACTCTCACCGAAGCTGCCAACTGACTGCCTCGGCAATTTGCCCATGACGCCACCCGTTACACCCCCGAAGCCGAAAGATCCAAAGGAGCGGACGCGTCTTCGCCCGCCGGCAGCCGCGGCGTGGATGATCGCATTCTTGGTCTTATTCCTGGTTTTCATTGGCTCGCGGTGGTTTGTCGACGACAGCGCGGAAATCAAATACACGTTTTTTCATAAGCAGCTCCAGGCCCGCAATATTAAGTCGTTGGAGATTCGCGGCCAAAAGGCCTATGGGGAATTCGTCGAGCCGCCGCCTTCACCCACCGCTACCCGGCAGCCGGCCGATCGTAACGGAAAAAATGAGTCGCAGGCAGACAAAGGCCCGCGCCGCTTGCCCAAGAATTTCTTCGTCAACCTGCTTAGCCCGGAGGTGGACGCCGAGTTGCGCAAGGCGCTGATCGACGCGAAAGTCGATGTTACAAGCCGCCCGCCAACCGATTACAGTCAGGTGCTGCTGTTGGTTTGGCTTGGGCTACTGGCGGTATTGCTTTTCGGCGGCTGGGCCATGGCCCGGCGGGCACGCGACCAGATGCTCGGCGGGGGCATGCTTAGCGGCGTCTTGCGTAGCCCTGCGCGCCGCTACGAGGCCAAACAAGGGCGAGTCACGTTCAACGACGTGGCCGGGTTGGGCAACGTGAAAGCCGATTTGCAGGAGATTGTCGACTTTCTGCGCGACCCGGCGAAATTTCAGCGGCTCGGCGCCCGTGTGCCCAAGGGGGTGCTTCTGATGGGGCCGCCGGGCACCGGCAAGACGCTGCTTGCTAAAGCCGTGGCCGGTGAGGCAGGCGTGCCGTTCTTTTCTATCAACGGTTCGGAATTCATCCAGTTGTTCGTGGGCGTCGGCGCCGGACGCGTGCGTGACTTGTTTCAAACGGCTCAAGCCAGTTCGCCTTCCATCCTGTTCATTGACGAGATGGATGCGATCGGGCGGCAGCGCGGCGCGGGACTCGGCGGCGGGCACGACGAGCGCGAGCAGACACTCAACCAGATTCTCAGCGAGATGGATGGATTCAGCCCCACGAGCACCGTAATCGTGCTGGCGGCCACCAACCGGCCCGATGTGCTCGACCCGGCGCTGTTGCGGCCGGGCCGATTCGACCGGCATATCACGGTGGACCGGCCGACGCTGGCCGGCCGGCGCCAGCTGTTTGAAGTTCATTCGCGCGGCGTGCCGCTATCGGACAATGTCGATTTTGAGCGCCTGTCGCGCGCCACGGTCGGCATGACGGGCGCCGACATCCGCAACCTGGTGAACGAAGCCGCGCTGTGGGCCACGCGCAATGACCAGAACGTGGTGCGCATGAGCGACTTTGAGTACGCCCGCGACAAAGTTCTCATGGGACCGGCGCGCGAGGACGTGCTTAACGAGGAAGAAAAGCGGATCACCGCCTATCATGAGGCGGGGCATGCGATCCTGGCCTGGTTCACTCCCGGCTGCGACCGTGTTCACAAGGTCACCGTGATGCCGCGCGGCCGCACGCTGGGCGTCACGCAGATCGTGCCCGAAGAGGAGCGATATAACATTTCGCAGAGCGACCTCGGCGCTCGGCTGGCGATGCTGCTCGGCGGCCGGGCTGCTGAGAAAATCCAATTCGACGAATTCAGCGCTGGCGCCGAGAACGACTTGCAGGAGGCCACGCGCCTGGCGCGGCGGATGGTGACGCATTGGGGAATGAGCGAGCGGCTCGGCCCCGTTGCCTATCACATCAGCGAAGATCATCCGTTTCTGGGGCGCGAAATCGCGCAGCACGAACGCCAATTCAGTGAGCACACCGCCCAGGTGATCGACGAGGAAGTGGCCAAGGTGCTGCACGCCGCTGAAGACCGAGCCAAACGCACGCTGCAGCAGCACGCGGGCAAGTTGCGCAAACTGGCCGAAACGTTGTTGGAGCGCGAGGTGCTCGACGAAGACGAGCTGCGCGAGCTAATCGGCCCAAGCGTAAACGAGGGCAAGCAGCCCGCGCGCTCTCCGGGGTCGGCCCAGGTGGCATCGGTGCGCGAGTAGGTGTAGAGCGCCTGGATTCGCCGTAAGCATGGCGCTTCCGCTCGTGAAGATTTAGCAATGCGACATTGGTCGGCCACGACAATTGTTCGCCTCGTTCGCCGCGGCGATGGCTCATCGGCTTCGTTGCGACGCCCCGGGTTGCAAACATAAGGTTCCTGAAGAGGGCGGCAAAGAGCAGTGCCTTGCCACCGCAACTGCGACGCGCTGACCGTCGCGATCTGAATTTCACGCAATTCTCATATTTCGCCCACTATCACCGAGCCTTGGAATCTTCCTCGAATAGCGGATAATCTGACTGGGCCGGTCGGCCCCTTCCGCTAACGTAGCCCGGTAGTGGTAAATTAAGAATATGAGCACCGTCCAAGAGCCATTTCTGCCCGAGCACTTTATCAACCGCGAATTGAGCTGGCTGGAGTTCAACGCGCGCGTGCTGGAAGAAGCCGAGGACGTGAACAACCCTCTTTTGGAGCGCGTGAAGTTCCTGGCGATCTTCGCGTCGAACTTAGACGAATTCTTCATGGTCCGCGTCGCCGGCTTGCGCGAGCAAGCTTTCGGCGACATGCTGCCGCAGGATCCACCGGCCGACGGCCTGAAGCCGCTGGCGCAGTTGCAACGGATTGCCCGCCGCACCGAGCAGCTCGTGGCCCAGCAGTACAAGTGCTGGAACGACTCGATCGTGCCGGCGCTGGCCGCCGCCGGCATTCGCATCCACAAGGTGAAGGAGTTGGAGTCGAAAACTGAAAAGTCGCTCGACAAGTATTTTCGCCAGGCCGCATTTCCGGTGCTGACGCCGATGGCGATCGATCCGGCGCACCCGAGCCCGCGCTTCCACAACCGCGGCTTGTATCTGGCGGCGATGCTCGAGCGGATGAGCGGCATTGGTCCGCCGCGATTGTTCGCCGTCGTGCAAGTCCCCCAGGTGTTGCCGCGCTTTGTACCCCTCGAGCCGGAGGATAAGCAGAACTTCATAATGCTGGATGACCTCATAGCGAGCCGCCTGCCCGACTTGTTCGGCGGCTATCGCATCGTCGACCACGCCACGTTTCGCGTGACGCGCGACATGGACGTAAACCTCTTGGAACAGGAGGCCGACGATCTGCTTCGCTCCATCGAATCGCGGCTGCGCGCTCGGCAGCGGACTGAGGCAGTTCGGCTGGAAATCTCTGCTGGCATGAATCCGACGTTGCTCAAGTTTCTCGTGAACGAGGATGAGCTGCATCACGATACGAAAGCGGCGGCCGGCCCCTCGGAGGCCGGATACAACGAGGTCTACGAAATTCAAGGACCTCTCGACATGACCTGCCTGTTCGAGCTGCCATCCATCGTCGATCGCAAGGATCTGCGCGATCCGCCAATTGTGCCGCGCTTCCCGGTGGGGCTGGTTGATTACGACGACTTGTTTGCCGAAATCGCCGAGCGAGACATTCTCTTGCATCATCCCTACGAATCGTTCATGCCGGTGCTCGATTTCATCGAGCAGGCGGCCCGCGATCCGCAGGTGCTGGCCATTAAGCAAACCCTTTACCGCACCAGCGGCGACAGCCCGATCGTGCGGGCGTTGGCCGAAGCGGCTGAGAACGGCAAGCATGTTACCGCACTGGTGGAGCTGAAAGCGCGCTTCGATGAGGCGAACAACATTATTTGGGCCCGTCACTTGGAGCGGGCTGGCGTGCACGTTGTGTTTGGCTTCATGGGCCTCAAGACACACTGCAAGCTGGCAATGGTCGTCCGCAAGGAGGGCAAGAAAGTTCGCCGCTATGTGCACCTCAGCACCGGCAACTACAACCCCAACACTGCGCTGGTCTACACCGACCTGGGACTGTTTACGGCCGACAAAGTCATGGCCGACGACGTTTCGGCGCTATTCAATTTCCTTACCGGGTACTCACAGAAACACGAATGGCAAAAGCTGGTCGTCGCGCCGAGTGACCTGAAGCGCCGCACGATCGAGCTCATCAACGAGCAGGCCCAGCGGGCCCGCGAGGGCAAACGCGCTCGAATCATCGCCAAGCTCAATTCGCTTGTCGACCGGCAAACTATCGAGGCGCTGTACCGGGCCAGCCAGGAAGGCGTGCCGATTGATCTCATGATTCGCGGCATCTGCTGCCTGCGGCCGGGGCTGGCCGGCATTTCCGACACGATCCGCGTGTACAGCATTGTCGACCGGTTTCTCGAGCACAGCCGTATCCTGGTGTTCGGCGAAGGCTCAAAGCAGCAGGTGTTTCTCAGCAGCGCCGACTGGATGCCGAGAAACTTTGAGCGGCGCGTCGAGGTGATGTTCCCGGTGGAAGCTGAGAACCTGCGGCGGCGAATCGTTGAAGAGATCATTCCCACTTATCTCGAGGACACGATGCGCACGCGAATGCTGCGGCCCGATGGTACTTACCACCGCGAAGCGGCTGCGGACAAGCCGCCGCGCCGCAGCCAGAGCGAGTTGCTCAAACTGGCCGCTGCGCGCGAAGAAGCGCCGGAGTTAGACGAGGGCGTTCCCGCCTTTGACGCGATCGCGGCCGCATCCGGCGGCAACGGCCTGCCCTTGCCCGATCGCCAAAAGCGAAAAAAGCGAAAGCGCACCGCGGCCCGGTAATAATGGGTGCCACTGGCTTAGCCAGTGCTTCTCACGCCAGGGCCTTGCCGCCAGACACCCTCGTACCAACCTTCCAGCGCGACAAGGTGCAAGCGGCTGCTTTCCCGTCTCAGAAGGCATCGCAATTTGCTCGTCCTTCGGAGCACTGGCAAGAGCCAGTGGCACCAAAGTCATCACGCCGCGGCGCGAAGCGGCAGCGCCGCGGGTTCGATATGTGCTTGTCGCCACGGCGCCGTCGCGGCTTCCTCTTCTGCGACGGCCGCGCGGATGTGCTCGATGTAACGGCCGATCGCGTGGTCCGCGAAATGATCAAAGCTGCCCTCGCGCAGTCCGCGCACGAACCCGCGCCAGCGGTCCTTCACGCGCTGCCACGGCGTGAGACGGCGAATCTTGCCGTAGGCGTTGAGATAGATTTCCTGCCCCTTGTGTCGAAAGCCCAGCCATGCCGGCGGCAGCCGCGCGATGATGTCGTTGTTATTGACCCAGCGGTAGGCTTCCATCTGCACATAGTTCACATACCGCCCGTTGCCGATTCGCGGGCTGCCAAACGTGAACAGTGCGCAGGGATTCGAGCGGATTGACGATAGTGTGCAGCGGCCGGCACAAATCGCTGCCATAGCGCCGCCCAGTGAATGGCCGGTAAACCACAGCGCGCGCCGATTGCTGGCAAGTGCTTGCTCCAAGCGCGGCCACAGGTCGTCGACTTCCTGCTTGAATCCCCGGTGCACCCAGCCGACCGTCTCGCCGACCACCACGCTCAGATTGAGGTCGGCGCGAACGTCATTCCAATCGTGCGGCTCGGTGCCGCGGCACGTGACCACTGCATCATCACGATTGGCGAAAATATAGGCCTGCGCGCCGTCGCGATCGTAAAAGCGAACTTCAGGAAAGCCCATTGCGTAGGCATGCTGTCCGGCTTCGGCGCGACCGAGATAGGCAATGTTCGACAACTCGGCAAACAGCAGCGACTTCCGTAGTAAGCTTAGCGATTCAATCGGCCTGGCAGCCGACGATGTGGCGTTGCGCGCGGTCGGCGCGTCGAGTAAGCGAACAGCGCGATGTGCGAATCCACCCATCGAAAAGCTACTGAATAGCAATTAGCGGCGGGGCTTGCGCCGCCCGTCCGGCGCAAGCGCATCCCAATTAACTAATCTTCGGCATGACGCGCGGCATAGCTGAGCTGGGATGCATTTAAGTGAAGCGCCTCGGACGCACGGACAATCACTCCGCGTTGGCCGCCGCCAGAAGTTCCTCAAAGTACCGCCGCGCTGATTCCTGCTCTGCTAGCATCGCTTGCCGCGCTTGGGCGTCGAGATCCGGCATCTCACGAACTCGCGCCTCGGCGGCATCGATCCAATCCAGGAAGAATTGCGCGCTGCGGCGGCTCACGCGCGGCTCGCCGCCCTTCTCTACGTGGTACGGGCCGCTTGATGCGAATTGATATGTTTTCTGATTCGTCGTCACGGCTCGGATCAGGAACCAGCCGCTATCGCCGAACTGCAGCGGTGGCAGGCGGCCCTTCTGCTTTGCCCAGTCGGCCAGCCGCGCCTCGTTTTCCACGAGCCCGTTCTTGACAATTTGCAGATACTCGACGGGAACGCGCGTTGCCAGCTCGAGCGCAATTTCCAACGTGAGCGTTTCGCCTTCATCAAGGCGAAACACGTGCCCGGGCGGATGGCCTTCAACCATCGGCCGCAGAAGTGGCCCGTTGCTGACAAATACCCGGCCCGCTTCCAACCCTTCCCACCACGCTTCATCCGAAAACTCTTCTCCGCAGTAAACGTAAACGCGATTGATGCCCACCGGGTTGTCGTTCATGCCCGAGCCGCTGCCCGCCGCCGGCGCGATTCGCAGGCCGCAATTCAAAATGTGATAATACACGGCCTCGGCCCAGCGGCCGTTTCCCGTGCGACCAGGAAACAGTGAGCGGTCGCGCGGCCGGCCGTCTTTTTCGTTGTCCACGACTCCGTCGCGAAGTGTATGGTGGTTGATCAAACAAATGGCGTCCAGCTGGCCGCTCGCCAGCCACACGGGCATGTCCCACGCGTACGGAATGCTCGCAACGATCCGCGCATCCGCCGCGCGGGCTTCCTCGATCAGCTTGAGTGAAGACCGGCCGACACTCTTTTGCTTCGTGTTCAGCGATCGTTGCAAATTGAAGAGTAAGAGCTGGCTTGCGAGCGGCGCTTCAACCGGCGAGCGCTCCCCGTCGACAGGGACAACCCTTAAGCTTTCGGCCCGCATGATCAACGGCAGATCGGCTGCTCGCCTTACAACATGCAAATCGCCGCCATACCAGCCCTCCTCGGCCAAGTTGGCGGATCGGTTCATTTCGATTCGCTTCGAGTCGTCGGCGTGCCGCTCGAATTGGAAATGGCCGCTTTGAGTGCGATACTCGGGGCCGGCGTCCAGCTCAAACGTGTACTGGCCGATGCGCAGCGGCAGCGCGAGCTGGCCATCGATATAGAAATGGCCGCCGAACTCGGCCGTGTTCGGCAGACGCAGCCTGACCGGCCGGCCGCGCGAATTCTTGAGATGCATCCGAGCGGCAATCGGCTTGCCGGTCGCGCTGTCAACCACTTCGATAGTGAGCTGCCCGTCGCCGCGCGGGGCAGCATCGCTGCGAGCGCAAAGTACGGCCGTCGCAATAATCGAGTACAGCGCTACAATGAAAACCGCCCGATGCACCATTGTCCAAACCCTCTGGTCTGCGTTGCGCTTCAACTCCAGTTTAGCACGCGTCGAATTTAGCGGCGGGGTTTGCCATCGCGCGGCCGCTCCCTCGCCGGACAATTTTGCTTTGGCCGCTTTTACCGTAGAATGAACGTTAGTCGCAGGTCGAAAGCCAGACTGTCTGGCCCTCGACTCTCGACTCTCGACTCTCGACTCTCGATTTCGCTCCATGGCCAAAGATCATTACGCAGCGCTGGGTGTTTCGCGCACCGCCTCGCAAGAGGACATCCAGAAGGCCTATCGAAAGATGGCGCGCAAATATCATCCTGACATGAACCCGGATGATGCGTCGGCCAAGAATAAGTTTCAGGAAGTCCAGGCGGCGTACGAGGTGCTGAGCGATCCGGATAAGCGCAAGCGCTACGATCAGTTCGGCGCGGATTTCGAACAAGTTGGCACCGGTGGCGGACCGCGCGGCTGGCGTTACACGACGTCGCACGGGCCGCAAACCTATCCGTTCGATTTGGACGACTTGTTCGGCGCGGGCGGCCCAAATGTGGAGGGCGGCGGCAATTTCTCCGACTTGTTCAAGCAGTTCAGCCGCGGACGCGGCGGCCGGCGCGAAGCTCGTCCCGCGCGTGGCAACGACTTGAGGCACGAGCTCACTGTGCCCTTTTCCACCGCGGTGCTCGGCGGCGAGGCGGCCCTCACATTGCGCCGTCAGAGCGGCGACTTGGAAACCATCCGCGTAAAAATCCCCGCCGGCATCGACGATGGAAAAAAGATACGCCTCCGTGGTCAAGGCGAACCGGGCATGGGCGATGCGCCGGCTGGCGACATTTTGCTGACAATTCACGTCAGCCCGCATCCATTTTTTCGCCGCTCCGGCAACCGGCTCGACGTGCGCGTACCGATTACGCTGGCCGAGGCGGCCCTCGGCGCGAAAATCGATGTGCCGACACCCCACGGCACCATTGCTCTCACGGTGCCGCCCAATACCTCCAGCGGCAAGCGGCTGCGGATCAAGGGACACGGGGTGCGCCCGGCCAACCAGCCGCCCGGCGACTTGTTCGCCGAAGTCCAAATTGTGCTACCCGATAACTTGAGCACGGCCGAGCGCGAACAACTGGCCGAGATTTCGAACCGCTATCCACACTGGCCGCGCACGGAGCTACGATGGTGACAAGTACCACCGCTCTGGCGTTATTGCTTGCCGGCAACTTGCTGGCAGCCGAGGCGACGCGCCCGGTGCTCGAGCGGCTCGACCCGCCGCGGCGCGCGGCCGTTGTCATGGCTCTCTTGGCGCTCGTGCTTACTGGCCTGTTGATGGTGGCTTGCGCAATGCTCGGCGCCCATTGGGTCCGCCGCATGGCCCGCCACCGGCCGGCGAGAGTCCGCAGCAGCGTTGCCGTCGATTCGATCGGCAACCAGCGCGTGCGCGAAGCGCTGCACGAAATTCTGCCGATGCTCAAATCGGACGACACAGTGCACATCGATCCTTCGACGAAGGAAACGAAGGTGGATCCGTAGTCGGAAGGTGAATAGGTGTGTAGGTGTGAGTAAGTTTAGGAAGGAAGCGGGCAGATTCAGTTGTGCGATACTCCTACTCAGCTGGGATGTTCAAAAGCTCGTGTTCAGTACTCTGTAATCGGTACTTAGTACTCAGTACGCGGTACCCGATACGGATTACGCCGCCCAATACCACGGTTCTTTGTCCCCTACTCACCTACTCACCGACGCCATGACCAGCCAGCGATTTCCAAAACGCCTGCGGCTGCTCAGCGCCAAAGAATTCGAGCGCGTGTTCGCGGCGCGAACGTCTGTCAGTGATTCATGGTTCGTTCTGTACGGGGATGCGAACTCTGTGGGGCACGCGCGACTTGGATTGACGGTGCCACGTCGTGTCGGCGGTGCCGTATTGCGCAATCGCTGGAAGCGCTTATTGCGCGAAGCGTTTCGCATAAGACAAAACGATCTGCCTGCAATCGACTACGTATGCGTTCCGCGCTCGGCTTCGCCTCCGGATCTGTCGCAATTGACGGAGTCGTTTTCCATGCTTGCATCTCGGCTGGAGCGAAAACTGCAATCGCGAGGAAAGGCCCCGCAACCAGACGGGTCGGCGCAGTCCGGCGAGCTTAGCTCGCCGGCTATTAAACCATCGCTGCGACCATCCCCATGAATCGGATCGCTAAAACAGTGCGGCTGCTCCCGAGCACGGTGCTGATTGCCGCGGCACGCGTTTACCAATGGACGCTGAGCCCGCTTATCGGCCGCCATTGCCGCTTCGAGCCCACTTGCAGCGCGTATTTCATTCAGGCGGTACAAAAGTACGGGGCGCTGCGCGGCACGTGGCGCGGCGTGAAGCGCATTGGCCGCTGCCATCCCTTTCAAGCTGGCGGCTACGATCCGCCATGAATGCGTCGAATTTGTTTTGGGAAGCGGCTCTGCCGCCGATTTCTGCCGCCATCGGCATTGGAGACGCTTCGCAGGAGCGCACCGCATTTCTTCGCGACAGCAGTGCAAGCGGCGGCGTCCCCGCCGTAGCCTTTTCAACGCAACTGGTTTAATTGGCCCACCTTGACCCTTAGAAGCTGAGCCAGTACTCTCCGCCGGATTTTCGATTACCAGGCGTGAAAGTTTCCGCGCGCACCAGCGACCGCGGTCATGGATGACCCGCGTAACGGCTGCGCCGGACAAGTTGGATGTGGCCCGTTTCGTCGCGCGGCGAAACGGCCAAGAACTTTTTCCGCGAGGAGCGGCTGAAGCATGACGCGTCGCACTCCCATCGGCCGTGCTCGTCGAGTGATGGGCTGTGTTGCTGCAGCGCTTGTGTGTGCCGGTTGCAGCGGTCCGATACTGCGGCCCCAAAGCCCGGAGGCCCGCTTGGATCTGCCGCCCATGCCGGACGTGAAATACGTCTCGGAGTACACACATCCTTACGGCATGAACTACGTGAAGCTTGAAGGGATTTCGCTGCTGACGGGCCTGAGGGGTACCGGCTCCGACCCGCCGCCCAACAATCAGCGCGCGCTCCTTCTTGCCGAAATGAATCGCCGCGGAGTGGATAATCCAAATGAACTGCTCGCCTCCGGTAACGTCTCGATGGTGCTGGTCCGTGCGTTCTTGCGCCCCGGCATTCAAGAAGGAGATCGGTTCGACGTGGAAGTCCGCGTTCCCACACAAAGCGAAACGACCAGCATCCGTAACGGCTGGCTGCTATCCACGCGGCTCACCGAGCTCGCCGTATTGGGTGAGCAGATTCGCGAAGGTCACCTGCTCGGCCTCGCCGAAGGCCCCGTGCTCGTGGACCCGTCGGCGGATCCCGAGACGGACGAGGCGCTCGCCACTCGCGGCCGAATCCTGGGCGGCGGCGTCGCGCTGAAGTCGCGGCCGCTGGGCCTGGTGATCAATCATCAAAACAAATCGGTGCGCGTGAGCCAGGATATCGCCACATCGATCAACCGTCGCTTCCACACCTTTGTCGACGGACGCAAGCAGGGCGTGGCGACGCCCAAGACCGACGAGTTCATCGATCTGTTGATGCATCCGCGCTACAAGGACAACATCGCCCGCTACATCGAGCTAGTGCATAACGTCGCAATCAATGAACTGCCGGCGGAGCGTCAGGCCCGGCTCTTGTTCCTGGAGCAGCAGCTGGCCGACCCACTTACCGCCGCCAATGCGGCCATCCGCCTCGAGGCCATTGGCGACGACGAAGCGATCGCCATCCTCAAGCAGGGACTTTCCGTCAACGATCCGGAAGTGCGATTTTACGCGGCCGAGGCGCTGGCATATCTCGATGAAACATCGGCCGTCGATACGCTGGCCGACGTGGCTCGCAATGAGCCAGCCTTCCGCGTCAACGCTTTGGCCGCGCTCAGCGCCATGGACGATGTAATGGCCTATGACGCGCTGCGATCGCTGCTGGAGACGCGTAGCGCGGAAACCCGCTATGGCGCGTTTCGCGCCTTGTGGGCCATGAATCAGCACGATCCATTCCTGCGGCACGAAAAGCTCGGCGACGCGTTCCACTACCACGTTCTCGAAGTCCCTGGACCGCAGATGGTCCACGTCACGCGAAGCCACTTGCCCGAAATCGTCCTGTTCGGCAAGGAGCAGCAGTTCGAGCTGCCACTTGTGCTCGATGCGGGCAACATTCTGGTCAATGGCATGAGCGGCGAGCGAATCACGGTAAGCCGCTTTAGCGCCGGCAGCGAAGCCGAGCAGCGCGTTGTTTCCACGCGCGTCGATGAAGTGATTCGCGCAATCGTCGAGTTGGGCGGCACCTACCCTGACGTGGTCCAAGCCCTGCAGCAGGCTAAAACCGACGGCGCGCTGGCCAGCCGCTTCGAAGTTGACGCTCTGCCGCAGCCCGGCCGCCCGTACGACCGGGATTCCGAGCGCAGCGCGCCGCAAGAAGGCGAAGCACTTCCGGACAACGACGCCGAACCGAAGCTCGAAGTCGCCACGCCGCAGCCCGATCTGTACGGCAGACAACGCTAAATCGAGCAGGGAGCAGGGAGCACGGAGCAGGGAGTACTCAGGAATTTCGCCTTTGCTCGTACTCCAAGCTCCCTGCTGTATGCTCTCCGCTATTCATGCTCAAAGCTCTCGAAATCGCCGGTTTCAAGAGTTTTGCCGACCGCACGCGGTTTGAATTTCCGCGCGGCATCTCGGTGGTCGTTGGGCCGAACGGTTCGGGCAAGTCGAATCTCGTCGACGCCGTAAAATGGGTCCTCGGCACGCAGAGCGCCAAGTCGCTGCGCGGCAAGGAAATGACGGATGTCATCTTCAACGGCTGCGCCACGCGCGCGCCGCTGGGAACCGGCGAGGCGACGCTCACGCTCGACAATGAAGAC
>DATFGJ010000644.1:0-2748 GCA_035249585.1 Lacipirellulaceae bacterium | reverse complement strand
GGTAAACATTCTGATCGGCGTCCACGGCATGCGCAATCCGCACATCTGGTGAAGCGCCACCCGTCGCATTGAAAGCGGCAGCCCATACGAGAGCTCCGCTCGGATCAAGTTTGGCGAGCCCTGCGTCCAATGTCACGGCTTTTAGCGCAGGCCCCGGGTCTAAATCGACTCCTTGGTCGATATCAGGATTGAGCGTCACGTAGCTGTTCCCGGCGATGTCGGTCACCATCCCTGTGGCTCCCCCGAGGAGATGGCTGCTGGTCATGGCATTGGAGGTGCCTCCCAGTGATTCGAACGCGACGGCAAATCCCAAATCCACCGCCAGAGCCAGGCGCGGCTCGAGCGTTTCGAACGCCCCACGGCTTCTATGCGAACCGAGTTTTGGCGTGCGACGGTGGGGGCTGCGCGCAGAATTTTTGCGGGTAAACGAGTGAATCCAGGTTCTCATGTGAGATGTATTCCTTGTACGTTAGGGTCCGTGTTCGAAACTAGCTGGCTGAAGCCGCCGCCGAAATTCGTATTCACGACGGCGGTGCCGTTGACAGCCGGCTTGGTAAGAAAAAAGAACGGCGTCGTGCTGCCCTTTTTCTCCCTCGCTTTCCACGTTGGCCGAGAGTAGCCGCAATCAGGCCGCCAACAATGAGGGCGGCGGCGTCCGGTTCGGGGACGGCGGGGACCTCAACAACGCCGTAAAGGTCAAATCCGAAGTTCGCCAGGTCTGGCGCATCGTTCCACATGGGATATCTGTTATCCGTGGGAAGGAAGACGTGGGCCCAGTCTTCGATACCTACGTGGTTGTTCGGTTCCGGAGGAAATTCTCCGAAAGCCGGCCCCCAATTGGTGAAGGACACTGGCTCGCCGCTCGCCCAGACGAATGAACCTTCCACTTCGACGTCGTTTAGGCCTATCCAAAGCGCGCGGCGGACCCCGGCAAAATTGGCGAATGTTGACGTGACCCACGAGTTTTCAGTGGCATCATTGATCGTGACGAGATGCCCGCCGAGGCTAATCGCTTCGGCTTCGCTGCCCGACCAGTTGTTTTGCGTGAGAAGATAGTAGTCATGGCTGTTGGCCGGGTTGGTGATGGGACCGGTGAGAATGGCCGCACGGGCGCTACTGGTGGTGAAGGGTGAAACAAAGGTTGCTATGCACGCAATTGAGCAGCCAAACACGATGGCGGAAATTGTGAAATATCTTAGCGGCCGAATTCGTGGCATATCGGATTTGCGACTTTCGTATCCGGAAATCAATTCCATTGGACGCGTCGACAATAACTGCAACAAATCGATGCAATCCAACTCCGCGCGCAGCAGGGCGCGCGGAGTTGGAGCATTCTGGGAAACTCCCCCCTTTATGGCTCCACGCCATGCCCCCTCCCCCCTGAGGTGAAGGATCGCAGTGGCGTTAGTAAAGGCCCAATCGAAGCCACGCGCTTGGTGTGAAGCAATGCCATAGAGTAAGATGCAAATTGGGTCGCTCGTTTGCGCGCTTGTGCGAAAGAATTTGGCTTTTATGCCATTTTGACGCCATGTTGCCTGGCAAATTATCACCGAGCTGCTATCTGATCACACTCGTGCGATTTCGTCGTTTGCAATGGAATCAAGCAGGGCGAATGTCGAATGGCTGCTAAAAGACGCCCGTCGTGGCGACCAGCCAGCGCGAGAAAAGCTGCTCGCGCTCTATCGGCCGTATCTGCGCTTGGCGGCCGACCGGCAGATGCCCAAGATTCTTAATAAGCGCGCCGATGCCTCGGATATCGCACAGCAAACGCTCGTCGACGCCGTGCGCGGGCTCGACGAGTTCCGCGGTCGCACCGAGCCCGAGTTCACAGCCTGGATGATGAAACTTCTGGAGCGGAACTTGCTGCAGTGCCTGCGCAACCATACGCTGGGCAAGCGCGACGTGCGCCTGGAGCACAACTGGACCGATGAGAGCGGCTCAGCGCAAATGGTTTGGCATTCGCTGGCCGGCAGCGGCTCGTCGCCGGAGAGCCGCGTGGTCCACGGCGAGACCGCCTTGCAGCTGGCGGCAGCACTCGACAAATTGCCGGCCGATCAGCGAACGGCCGTCGAGATGCGTTATATTGGTCACGAGTCGCTGCAAACGATCGCCGACGAAATGGGCCGCAGCGTGGGTTCGGTCGCGGGGCTGATACGGCGCGGAGTGGAATCAATCGAGAAGCACCTGCCTGCTGACTTTGGTAAGATTTCGTAAGTGAGTAAAACCAACGGCTACTCGGCAATGGGCGGCGACGCTGTGGAGGCGGCACTCGCGGATTATTTTGCGCGCCTCGATCGCGGCGAGCCGATCGACGTGGCCGATATCATCGCGCGCAATCCCGGCTGCGAGGCGGGCCTGCGCCAGTTCCTGCGGCAGGAGCGAAATCTCCATCAAGCCGTCGCCACGGCGGCTTGTGGTTCGTTAACGCCGCACGGCGAATTGGCCGGCCGCACGGTGGGCGATTTTCGAGTGAAGCGCCTCATCGGCCGCGGCGGCATGGGTGTCGTGTATGAAGCCGAGCAGATTTCTCTTGGTCGCCGCATCGCGCTGAAGGTACTTCCCTTCGCGGCAACGCTCGACAAGCAGCACCTGGCCCGCTTCAAAAACGAAGCCCGCGCCGCCGCCACGCTCAACCATCCCAACATAGTGCCCATTCACTCGGTCGGCTCCGAGGGCGACTTGCACTACTATGCAATGCAGCTCATCGATGGGCACAGCCTGGCGCAGCTCCTCGACGGGATGCGCGCA
>DATFGJ010000643.1:0-7565 GCA_035249585.1 Lacipirellulaceae bacterium | reverse complement strand
CCGCCCGTCAGCCCGACCTCCAACGTTCCCGTTGCCAGGCCCGCATTAACGATATTGATCGTCTCGTGCCGCCGCACCCAATTCGTGCCGTCGCTGGACGTGAATACTTGGAAATCGCCTGTCCCTAAATGCACCAGGCGAAGATACTCCACATCGGCGTCGGTAAGCGGGCTTACGTTCACATCACCCTGGCCGCCACCGCCGTTAACAATGTTTCTGAGGTTTGCAGAGTTTCCACCGGCAAAGGGGACGTTGTCGGGTCCCGGGCGGTAGCTGTAGAATCCGAGAAAATTGTCATTGGCCCCTACCGCGTCGATCGGGCCGGGAGCGCGGACGAGAATCCCGGCAGTCGACCATTGTCCCGCTGTTTGCGCTGAGACTCGAAGTCGTACCTCGCGAAGCTGGTCGGCGTCCACTTCGCGGACCAATGCCGGCGCCGACGATGCCCCGCCAGCGCCGAAGCCCACGTTGAACGTGCTCATCGTCAGGCTGCCGGGCGTCGAATTGTTCGCGTCGAACTTAGGCACCGGATCCACGGGCGGCATCATATTCAGGCCGCCGCCTGCGCCGGGGTTCAGCACGCGCGTCCAAATGCCGCCGGCCGGCACATTCCCGGGCAAATAATCGAAGCTTGTATCGAAGTTATCCGTCACTGTGACGGCAAATGCACAGCTCGCTGGAACCATAACCAGCATCATCATCGCGATAACGATTCGGCGTGACATGCTGCTTCTCCTCCGCAATTGAGTGAGCGCGTAAAGCGGCCCACATCGACGACGAAAACGACCCGGGCCCTCCGCCCCGACCTGACACATGGCGGGTCAGCGAAAAATGTTACATTGAGTACAGAATATAATCCTGAAAGGCCCTTAGGTCAAGAACTTTTCGTGGAAAACTGGTGCTTTACGCGAATCGGAACTCGCCGATTCGAGCCAAAGGTTTGTCTCGCGTTAAAAGAAAGGCTGTCATTTTTCAATTTTTTTGTACGCAAAAGTCTTGTGTTTTTTTGTGCACAGTGTAAATTGTGACCTGGACCCACAGTGATTCAAGCTTTTCGACCACGACAGTAGCGTTCACTGCAGCTCGATCTTCGGGGAGGTCATGTCTCATGAAACGACAACAAAGCGAATTCTCTGGCGCCAAGTGCATTGGCGTCGCGTCACTTGTCTTGGCCGCGCTTCTCTGGGCGCGCCACCCGGCATTCGCCCAGACATTCACGGATGATTTCAACACGCCGCACGATTATCAATTTGGCGACACCACGGGCACAATTTGGACTGGGATGGAGAACATTCCAGGCCTCATCGGAACCGGCGTGCATGATGCCGACACCACAAATCCAGACGTGCTGACGGTCGAGGACAACGGCACGTTCGACGCCGACGGCAACCCGGCGAACGGCATCAGCGGCATGGGCTGGGAAGGCGGCCGATCCACCGCGCCGTTCCTCTTCAGAAATGTGCCGGCCGGCCAGGACTTCACGGCGACGGTGAAGATTTCCGCACAGACAAGCGGGAATTGGTCGGCTGCCGGCATCCTCGCGCGGGCCGGCAATTCCCCGACGCCGCCAGGCGTCGGCGCCGACCACGCGGACGAGAACTTCGTGACCGCATACAGCTTTCGAACGAACGCTGGTATCCCAGACGTGGGAACTACTCTGCAGAAGAGGATTGAAAACGGCGCCCAAGTGAACGACACACAAGTCAATGTCAACAATCCTTCTACGGTTCCAAATCCTGCGCCGCCGCCGGATACCGTATCGGTGCCGTTGAATCCGTTGCCCACATATGTACGCTTGGAACGCGTCGGCGGCGGTACGGCGTATCGCACCTGGGTTTCGAGCGACGGAGCGAACTGGCAATTCCAGAGTCGCGTGGTTCCAACTGCCGGCAACGCGCTGCGCGATGCGGCCGTACCCATGCAAGTCGGCCTGTCCTACATGAATTTCGGTACGCTGGCGGGCACCACTCAGTTTGACGATTTTTCGCTTCAGACGTACGCGCCGCTGGCTGCACCGGGAGCCCCCAGTATTTCAACCAGCGAAACGGCATTCACGGTTACGCGCGGAACGGAGCTCGAAGTATTGATCAGCAATGCGACCGGCGGGCAGGGACCACTATCGTGGGTCCGCACGCCAAATCTGCCAGGAGCCGACGCGATGCTCCCTGGGGCCAATGGCGGGCCGGCCTCGCCGCTCGTGCCAGTGCCACCTGAAAACGGCTCCTACTTCCGCTGGGACACCGCGGCGCCGACCGGCACGTACATGGTGAACATTACCGCCACGAACGATTGGGGGCAGGCATCAAATTCACTGGAGTTGACCATCACCATCATTCCGGAACCGGCCAGCCTGGCACTGGTCAGTTTCGCGCTCGCCAGCTTCATGGGGCTGAGATGGCGCCGCCGGTAATCGGCAATTACTTAACCTTCCATTGACTCGCGGGCCTTGGGAATCCCAAGGCCCGCTCTTTTTTTTTGAGCGTGGGTGCCCGCAACATTTGCCGCACTTGTCTTCGGCCGCGAATTGACATTATCTGAATCGGCTGGCCCAACGCTAAAATGGCGCATTGTCGCAAGGCGTTTTGTATCGCTCCCAACTCGGTGTTATGCGCCACGTTCCCAGGGCAAATCTAGTTCGAACAGTTCTTTGGTTCGGCCTGTTGGCTGCTCCAATGGGCTGCGATCGCGCGGGCGAAAAGCAAGCTGCCGTAACAGGCCCCGCTGCCGTTCGACAGACTACCGCATCGTATCGCGACGTGCCCGGCGAGATCGAATCCGTGCCGCTTCGTCCGCGGGCCGCCGAGGCAGGAACGCCGCTGTTCGAGGCTCTCGACCCTAAAGCAATCGGCATCGACTTCTTCCACCAATGGAATGAGCTGCTCGGCCAGAACCGCAATACGGCCACCGGCAGCGGCGTGACGATTGGCGATTACGATGCCGACGGCATGGCCGACGTGTTCCTGCCGCGAACAACCGACGGCGGCCGGCTGTTCCGCAACGTGGGCGGCTTTCGCTTCGAAGATGTTACCGAGAAAGTTGGCATCGGTCCCGGCGAGGGACGATGGACGCTCGGCGCCTCGTTCGTCGACATCGATAACGACGGAGACCTCGATCTTTTCGTATGCGGCTATCGCTGCCCAAATCACTTGTACATCAATCGCGGTGACGGCACGTTCGAAGAGCGGGCCAAAGAGTTCCACCTCGATTTCCACGGATCGAGCATCATGATGGCATTCGCCGACTACGATCTGGACGGCGACCTCGACGGCTACCTCGTCACCAACCACTATCCGCCGCCAAAGGATATCGAGTACCAGCTCGTATTCGATGCAAAAGGGATTCCGCGCGTGCCCGAGCAGTTTCGCGAGTTCCACGACACGCTGCCGCTTCCCGATGGCGACTACGGCGTCATCGAGGTGGGCCAGTACGACCGGCTGTATCGCAACAACGGTGACAGCACATTTACCAATGTCGCCAACGAGGCCGGCATCACGGGCAATCACAAAGGGCTCGCCGCCACCTGGTGGGACTATAACCAGGATCGCTTCCCCGACATCTACGTCGCGAACGACTTTTACGGCCCCGACCGGCTGTATCGCAACAACGGCGACGGCACGTTCACCGACTTGGCCGCGGGCGCGCTCCCGCATACGCCCTGGTTCTCAATGGGCTGCGACGCCGGCGACATCAACAACGACGGCCTGGCGGACCTGCTCGCTACCGACATGTCCGAGCGCACCGCGTATCGCGCGAAAGTGGCGATGAACGACATGTATGACGACGGCTGGTTCCTGGAGCGTCCCACGCCGCGCCAATACATGCGCAACGCGGTCTATCTCAACACCGGCTTGGGCCGCATGCTGGAAATTGCGCACCTGGCCGGGTTGGAGAGCACCGACTGGACCTGGTCGGCCCGCTTCGCCGACCTCGACCAGGACGGCCGGCTCGACCTCTTCATCACCAACGGCATGAGCCGCGATTGGAGCAACACCGACATCAAACGCGAAGCGATGCGCCGCGGCCCGAATGCGTCCCAAGCATTTACCAAGTATTGGGATGAGCAGCCGCCGCTGAACCAACGGAACTACGCCTTCCGCAATCGCGGTGAATTGCGCTTCGAGGACGTCAGCCAGGCATGGGGGCTCGACAAGAACGGCATCAGCTTCGGCGCGGCATTCGGCGACCTCGATGGCGATGGCGACCTGGATCTGGTGGTCAACAACCTCGAGGACGCGGTGAGCGTGTACCGCAATAACGGGGCAACGGGACACGCTGTCAAGATTAGGCTTGTAGGCACGCAAAGCAACCGCTTCGGAATCGGAGCGACGGTGCGAATTCGCGCCGGCGGCCAATCACAAACCGGTTATCTTACGCTCGCGCGCGGATTCATGTCGGCCGGCGAACCGTTCCTGCACTTCGGGATGGGCGACGCGAACGTCATCGACGAACTGCACATCGACTGGCCCAGCGGCGCGCGGCAGTCGTTTGAGAATCTGCCCACCGATCGCCTGTATACAATTATGGAGCCAGTAGCTCCGGCGAGCCGAGCCGGAGCAAAGTCGGCCTCGGATCGGCCGACCTACGCGCCCTTGTTCGCGCGCCGTGACGACCTCATCACGCTGACGCATCGCGAACGGCCGTTCGATGATTTCGCGCGCCAGCCGCTGCTGAGCGCGAAATTCTCGCAGCTTGGCCCCGGCCTTGCGGTTGGCGACGTGAATGGGGACAACCTCGAAGACATTTTCTTAGGCGGCGCGGCCGGCAATCCCGGTTCAATGGCCGTCAATCAAGGCGGCGGCAAGTGGGCCGCGTCGCAAGATCTTTTTCCACCGTGGGGCGAAGACCCCGGCGTCGAGGATCAAGGCACGCTGCTGGTGGATGTCGATGGCGATGACGATCTGGATTTGCTGCTCGTGAGCGGGGGCGTCGAGTGCGAGCCGGGAGATGAGTCGCTGCGCGACCGGCTGTTCATTAACGATGGCAAAGGCGGCTTCCAGCGCGCCCCGGCCGATGCGCTTCCCGACCTGCGCGACAGCGGCAGCGTGGCCGCCGCGGCCGACTTCGACCGCGATGGCGACCTCGACCTTTTCGTCGGCAGCCGCTCAATACCCGGCCGCTACCCGCTGGCGCCCACCAGCCGACTGCTTCAAAACAATGGCGGCAAATTTCGCGATGTCGCACCGCAGCTCGCGCCGGCGCTCACCGAGACCGGTCTGGTCACAAGTGCCCTCTGGTCCGACGTGGACGCCGACGGCTGGATCGACCTCCTCGTGACACATGAGTGGGGACCGATAAAACTTTTCATCAACGACAGCGGCCAACTGCGCGATGCGACTCAGGATGCCGGCCTCGCGACGTATCTGGGCTGGTGGCAGGGCGTAGCCGGCCGCGACCTCGATGGCGACGGCGACATCGACTACGTTGCCACCAACCGCGGCCGGAACACAAGCTACCGTGTCTCGCCCGGTCGGCCGGCGAAACTCTTTTTCGGCCACTTCAACGGCGACGACCAAGCGCCGGTGCTCGTCGAAGCCAAATACGATGAAGAGGGCCGCCTGGTCCCCACGCGCAACAAACCTGAATTCGAAAAGGCCGTGCCGACAGTCGAGGTCGCCTACCCATCATTTCACGAATTCGCATCGGCCACGCTCGCCGAGATCGTCGGTGAGGCCGAGCTGGCCAGCGCGACGCAGCTCACCGCGAATTTCGCCGACAGCGCCGTCTTGCGCAACGACGGCCGCGGTCATTTCACGGTCGAACCGCTGCCGGTGCTGGCCCAAGTCTCGCCCGGCTTCGGCATCATCATGAGCGACTTCAACGCCGACGGTTTTTGCGACGCGTACCTTGTGCAGAACCTGTACACGACGCGCCGCGAAATTGGCCGCTGGGATGGCGGCGTAAGCGCGCTCCTCTTGGGAAATGGCAAAGGCCAACTCGTCGCCGTACCGCCTCGCGAAAGCGGCGTCCTCGTTCCCGAGGACGCCAAGAGCACCATCATCTCCGACGTCAACGGCGACGGCTGGCCCGACATCGTTGTCGGCGTCAACGACGGCGATGTGATCACGTTCGAGCATCAAAGTGTCCAGGAGCGCATTCTTTCAGTGCGACTCAAGGGCAAACGGGGCAATCCCACCGCCGTGGGCGCCCGGGTCACACTCGTGCGCAGCGACGGCCTCCGCCAAACGGCCGAAGTAACGGCCGGCGGCAGCTATCTCTCGCAGCAATCGCCCACCCTCTGGTTCGGCCTCGGCCCCTCAGCCGCAGGCTCCTCCATCCAAGTTCGCTGGCCGGAGGGAGGAGCATCGACGCACTCGCCGAAGCCCGATGACTCGGCGATCCTAATCGAGCAGCCAGGCCGAAATTCCGACCGGTGACGGACCGGCTCCACCGCAAAATCTTGATTTTGTGCACTAAGCATTGCATTTTCCGTCTTCGGCTGATACGCTTTACAAGCCGGCACTGCTTTAGCTTGCCCTTGTTCTGCTAGGACTTCGGCTATTACTGCAACAATGACGCGACCCAGCTTCAAAGCGGCTCTTCAGGCAAGCGCGCGGTGTGCTCTAGTTCCCGTGTGTCTTTTCGCAGTGTTGTCCATCGCCGCATTAACGGGATGCGATTCAGGCACTACGGTGCCCGCGCCGACGGATTCGAATATGCTTCGAGGCATTATCCGCGTCTACAGTATCGCGAGCCGTGACCTCGGCCGGCCGCCCAAAAGCATCGACGAGTTGAAGGCGGTGTACGCCGGGGCGGATCCTGATCCGGACAAGTTTTTCCGCTCGACGCGCGATGGCGAAGAGTTTGTGGTTGTTTGGGGCCTCGATTTAAACAACGTGCCCGCCGACATGGTCGTGGCCCACGAGCGCACGGGCGTCGATGGAAAACGTTTGGTCGTCACTGCCGACAGCAAAATTACCGAAGTTCCTACAGAGGAATTCGACAAACTCAAGTTTCCAAAGGGTCACAAGCCAGATGCCGAGGCAGCTGGTTAGGGGTGTCATTTGTCGGGTTTGATGGCTTGGGAGGTCTTGTCACATGACGCGCTCATTCACAAATAGGAGCTTTTGTCGCGCAAGGATTTTATCTCGATCGCGCGCGTTTACCTTAGTCGAGCTGCTGGTTGTAATCGCAATTATCGGGATTCTTGTGGCGTTGTTGCTGCCTGCAATCCAGGCCGCCCGCGAAGCTGCGCGAAGAACCCAGTGCCAGAACAACATCAAGCAATGGACGACCGCGTGCCTGCTTCATATGGATACCCATGAAGTGTTTCCAACGGGTGGTTGGAATGGCATCTTCAACAATCAGATTCCGCGACAAATGTCGGGTAGTTCGCCCAGGTCCCTTAAAGACCAAAGCTGGGGGTGGATGTATCAAGTGATGCCCTTCATCGAAGGAACAAACATATGGAGTCACGCGAACGATCTTGTCATTAACCGCGACGGGCCAACCGAGGGAATCTGTCCGAGTCGACGGTCACGCACATTACACATGTTTTGGGTCCCGACAGGCGATATGCTCTCCGATTATTCGGGCAGCGGCGGCGACACCGATCCCGCGGGCACCTG
>DATFGJ010000642.1:0-7371 GCA_035249585.1 Lacipirellulaceae bacterium | reverse complement strand
AACGGTTCACTAAAAAACTCTGGCATGCCACATGCCGGTTATCGTTGCCACCAGTGCTAGCCGCCCGCGCTTGCCTAACCGATATATTATGCGCCACTGGCAAATTTCCGTCCAGAACGAGACTCTTCGCCGATGAGCCGGACAGCGTAGGGTCCGAACGCGCGCTGTCCAGCCCTTGCGATTGCCTGCAGATTATGCATCTGGAGAGGGTCTATTCCATGTCCCGATAAAGATTACAGACTGCGCGGACGGATGCGATGAATTGTCTCACCGCCGGACCTGGCTCGACTCCCGCCAATAATGCAATTCCTGCTACTCATCCACCGCCACTCACCCGCCCCTGGCGCGCTGCTTCGCACCATCATGCTGGTCGGCTTTTGTTTGGGGCCGAGCGCGCCGGCGATTTCTTTGCCAACCGCTATCGAGAGCGCCTCTGCTGCCCCGATCCCTGAGCCGGTTTACTGGAAACAGAACGTGTTTCTGATTCCCTATCAATTCTCCTCGGCCGCCGAGCCAGGCGCCTCGCAGGCGGTGTGGCTGTTCGTGTCGAAGGACCGCGGCGCAACCTGGCAAAAAATCAGCGAAGCCAAGCCGCATGTGAAATCGTTCAATTATCGGGCCGAAGGTGACGGCGAATACTGGTTTGCCATTCGCACGCTCGACCATCACGGGCGTGCCTGGCCAACAGGACCGTATCAACCCGAGCTGCGCGTGATTGTCGATACGACGATGCCGCGCATCGAAGCGCTTCAATCCGGCATTCGAACCGACGGCGCTATCGACATTCGCTGGCACGGCTCCGACACCAATCTGGACGCGGCCACCTGGCGAATCGAAGCCCAGCTCGATACGAATTCTCCATGGCAGCCTGTTTCGACCGAGGGAGCATCGAGCGAGGGACGGGCGGCAGCGAGTTCGAATACCTACGCTGCGCCGCCTGGACCGAATTTCGGCAGTTTAGATAGTTACAGCGCTGGCGAAACCACTTGGCAGCCGCCGTCCGGCCAGCGGCCAATCGCAATTCGTGCATCCGTATCCGATCGAGCAGGCAATACGGCAACTTACTGCGCTCCGGTTGCAACGGCGCCGCTCAATGAAGTAGCTGTTCAGCGACTGCCTGGCGTCGGCGGGTCGATCGGGGCGCTCGCTGCGCCGACGTCAGCAGGAGTGCCCGCGCCCATGAGCGATGCTGCCTTCAATGTTGCGGACGTTGAGCCTGCAGCGTCAGCGGTGACTGGCTGGGTCTCAAGCTCGAACGTTCCGCCAGTGGCCGCAGTGCCCGTGCCGCCAGCCGAACAGCTGCGGCCGCCGGCCGAACAATCTTGGCCGCCAACGTTCATTGCTCACTCGCCATTTCAGCTTTCCACCAGAGGCCAGTCGCCAGTGAATGATGCCGTGACAGCCTACGGAAATCCGGCCGGCATCGGCGCTCCTTGGGCCATGCAAGCCGAGCCGCCCTCAAATTACGCCGAGCCGGGCGTTCCTGCGCGCTATGCGACGGCCGCAGAATCAAACGCTGGCCTTACCGTCGACGCATCCGTGCCGGGTCCTGACGGCGCGCTCTTTCAGCCGCTGCAGCCATATCGCGAAGCTTCAACTACACCATTGCCGACCAGTTCCTCCGCCGCGGCTGCTCCACTCGACGTGCGGCCAAAGTTCGTCGGCTCGCGAACATTTGCCCTCGAATACGATTTGGAATATGTCGGCCGCAGCGGCATTTCAAAGGTCGAGCTGTGGGCGACGCGCGACGATGGCCAAACCTGGTTCCGCCTCGCGCAGGATGACGACAACCGCACGCCGCTTATGGTGACCGTCGACGAACAAGGCGTCTATGGTTTTCGCCTCGTCGTCCAGAGCGCAGACACGCCGGCCTCACCTCCTTCATCTGGCGACGCGCCTGAACTTTGGGTGGCCGTAGATTTAGAGCGCCCAATTGCCGAACTCACCGCGATTGAGCAAGGCGCCGGCAACATGAACGATCACCTTATCCTGCGCTGGCGCGCCGAAGACAACAACTTGGAGCCGCGGCCGATCTCGCTGTTTTATAGCAGCCGCCCGGCCGGACCGTGGTCCGCCGTCGCCACGAGCCTGGAGAACACCGGCCAATATGCCTGGCGCGTCGAACGGCACGTTCCCGGGCGATTCTATTTGCGGCTCGAAGCGCGCGACACGGCCGGGAACCTCGCCGCCTTCCAGACGCGCGACGCCGTCGAATTCGCACCTCACGCGGCCAGTGGCCGGTTGCGTTCGGCCGAACCGCTCGATCCCACCGCGGTCGGCGACGGTGCCGCATACCGGTAGCGCGCTATGGCAGTTATACTTTTGGGATGGCCAAGTCCCGCAGCGCAAAATCTGGTGCAATACGCGCGATCGATTTCCTCGCCGAGGAAGGCAAATATCCGGCCACATCGGTATGCGCGGTGCATGGCGACGAAGCATATCTCAAACACGAAGTACTCTCCGCTCTGCGCCGGCAATGGCTGGGCGCGGGCGACGAAGAGTTTTCGCTAACCACGTTTGCCGGACGCGACGCCCAATTGCGCGACGTGCTCGATGCGTTGGCCACCGTCAGCCTGTTCGGCAGCGGCCGGCGCATGGCCATCGTCGAAGAGGCGGATCCCTTCGTAACTCAATACCGATCCGACTTGGAGGAATACACCGCGCGTCCAATGCCCGGCGCATCCCTCGTGCTTGAAGTGAAGACTTGGCCCAGCAATACGAAACTGGCAAAAGCCGTAGCCGCATCGGGCCTGGAAATCGACTGCAAATCGCCGAACGAGCGGCAGATAAAGTCCTGGCTCATACAGCAAGCGAAAACGAAGCATGGCGTTCGGCTCGAGGCGGCTGCCGCGGATGCACTCTTCGACCTCGTCCCTCCGGAGCTTGGCGTCTTGGCGCAAGAGGTCGCCAAACTTGCGCTTGTAGCGAGCGAGAATCGCTCCATCGATGTCGAGCAGGTGCATCAACACACGGGTGGCTGGCGAACTCGCACGACGTGGGAAATGATCGACGCCGCGGCCGATGGCCGAGCCGCCGATGCGCTCGCGCAGCTCGATCGAGTCATCGCCTCCGGTGAGAAGCCGTTTGGCCTGCTCCCGCAAATGGCTTCCTCGCTGCGCCGTTTCGCCACTGCCACCACCTTGATCGAAGCGGCCGAAGCCGACGGCAGGCGCTTGCCAGTCCGCGAAGCGCTCGCTCAAGCCGGCGTGCCGCCGTTCAAGCTCAACGAAGCCGAGAGTCAAATGCGGCAGATCGCTCGCCCGCGCGCGAAGCTTCTCACGCAGTGGCTGCTAGCGGCCGACCTGGCGATGAAAGGACACAACTCGTCGGATGAACGCGCCCGCATCGAGCTGGAGCGATTGATCGTACGGCTCGCGGCCGCAGGCAGCCGCCGCTCCTCCTCGCATCGCGAGCCGCGAGGTTCACTTTCAGGCTCCGCAGGGCGTGTCTCCTGAGCTTGCCAGCATCCGGTCGATCCTCTAGGATTTCCCGCCTTTTCAGCCAGATACCGGTCCCACTGCGCGCACGTTGGCGATGCGAAACACGTTGCTAATCACGATATCCCTCTGCGCAGCGGCGCTCGCGAGCGGCGGCTGCGCCCACCCGTGGAACGAGCCGTTCGCCTCGCCGACACGCGCGACCGCCGTGGCAAATGTCGATGCGGCTTCCACCGCACCTACAACCACGAACAGCGCGAACCACCCGACCGACATCGCTAGCGCCCCGTTGAGCGATCCAAGCCAGCCAACATCAGAATTGGCAGGTGTGCTGGACCAGCTTCAGCAAATTCGGGCAATCGACCCAACTGCCGAAGCAAAGCTCATGGAGCAGCTGCGCCAAACGCCGGCCGATTCGTGGCCCCTGGTGGCCGAACAGTTCCGCGCCTCGCTGGCCTATCGGGAGCAACTGGTATCAAATTCCGGCCGGCTCGCAATCGCCGACACTCCGAGGAGCGGGCCCTTCGCACAATCGAACGTTGCCACGCCCGACGCAGCTGCGGCGCCTGATCAGGCAACTGTCGATGGCACGCAAGACAATGCACAAACGCAAAGCACCGCTGCCCAGGTCATGCCGCTTGGCAACCCGCGCGTTGTGATCGCTGCCGACCCATCCCCATCGCAAGATCATGTGACCGATATTCCTGGCGGCAAGGCACCCGAAATCGTCCAGGCGACTCTCAGCATGCCAACCCAAAGGGTTGCCGTTCGGCCCGCCGACGCGTGGCGCGAGCTTGTCGCCAAAGCCGCCGACGATTTGACCGATCGCGTTCCATCCTCGCCCACGACGACGGCCGAAGTTCACCAGCACGTCAGCCTGCGCATGCTCCGACTATTGTCCGGCGACACCGACGGCGCGCTCGAGCCAATCCCCGACATCTCGCCGACCGAACAAGACTACTGGTCGCGCCAGATATTTGCGCTCGCCACCTATCTGGATCATCACGGCCAGCCGGACGACAAGCGCCGCGCCGCGGCAAGCGTGCTGCATTTGGACGAAGCCGTTTCGCATCTCCGCGAGCTGGGCTCGCTTTCGGTGCGCAACCTCTCGTTTTGCAAAAACGTGCTCGGCTACGGCGCCATCGAGCCGTACGATGCGGAAGTTTTTTCGCCCGGCCAGCAGGTGTCGCTCTACGTCGAAGTCGAGAACTACCACAGCCGCTCGACCGAGAAAGGCTTCTGCACGTTGCTCGGCTCCACCTACGAGCTGCTCAACGAAAAGGGCGAGCGCGTGGGCGGCGGCGAGATTCCCGACGTCAACGACTGCTGCCGCAGCCGCCGCCGTGACTTTCATATTCAGTACAGCCTCACACTGCCCGAAACACTCACGCCCGGCCGATACCAGCTCCAGCTCGTGATCAAAGACCGCCAAAGCGACAAGCGCGGGCAGGCCACCGTCGCCTTCGAAATCAAAGGCGCACAATCCGCCATCGCGAAGCCGCTTACGGGCGCATCCACAGCAACTCAATAGCCGCGGGGTGCCTGGGGCATCGCCCTAGCCTTTTTCGATAATACTCGGGCATTGCCCCAGCCACGCTTCCGCGAACCTTCCCCGCGCTTTGCTACACTGAGCGTAGGTCAGCCTTTCCAGGCTGACGAAATCTGCATGTCAGGCTGGAAAGCCTGACCTACCATGAACCACTACGACGCAATCGTCCTTGGCGCCGGCGGCGTAGGCAGCGCCGTGATGCTTCACCTGGCGCGGCGCGGTGCGCGCGTGCTCGGCATCGACCGCTTCCACCCGCCGCACGACCGCGGCAGCAGCCACGGCCACACCCGCGTCATCCGCCAGGCCTATTTCGAGCACCCCGATTACGTTCCCCTGCTGGTCGAAAGCTACCGCCTGTGGCGCGAACTCGAGCAACAAGTCGGCCGCCATCTTTTCCACCAGGTCGGCCTGATCCAAGCAGGCCCGCCGGAGGGCCATGTCGTTCCGGGCGCGCTCCGCTCCGCGGCCCAGCACAACCTGGCCGTCGAACAGCTTTCGGCAAACGAAATCGAAAAACGCTGGCCCGGCCTGCGTGCCGCGCACCATCTTATTGGCGCCTACGAGCCGGGCGCCGGCTACTTGCTCGTCGAAGATTGCGTGCGTGCTCATCTCGATGCGGCCCGCGCGGCCGGCGCTGAGTTCCTGGGCGAGACCGAAGTGGAAGCATGGAGCGCTAGCGGCGACGAAGTCCGCGTGAAAACTGCTCGCGGCGAATTTACCGCTAATCGACTCGTGATCACGGCCGGCGCTTGGGCCGGGCGAAACCTGCTCCCTCTCCCTATGGGAGAGGGCCGGGGTGAGGGTGCTCAATCGCCCAAAAGCCCTAACCCTAACCCTCTCCCAAAGGGAGAGGGAACAATTAAGCTCACCGTCCGCCGCAAGTCGCTCTTCTGGTTCGAAGCCGCGGCCGCCGAATACGAGGTCGCAAACGGCTTCCCCGTGTTTTTGTTCGAGCTGCCGCACGGCGTCTTCTACGGCTTTCCGAAGCTCGACGCACGCGGCGTGAAAGTCGCCGAGCACTCAGGCGGCCGCACCGTCAACGATCCGCTCGTCGTCGACCGCTCCATCGACCGCGACGAACGAGAACGGCTGATTCAGTTCCTGTCGGCGCATCTGCCCGGCGTCTCCAACAAGGTGATGGACCACGCTGTTTGCCTCTACACCATGTCACCCGACGAAAACTTCATCGTCGACCGCCACCCGGCCCACTCGAACGTAGTCTTCGCCGCCGGCCTTTCCGGCCACGGCTTCAAGTTTGTGCCTGTGCTCGGCCGCGCGCTGGCGGAACTGGCTCTCGACGGTGGTACCAAGTTGCCGATCGGCTTTCTATCCCTCGGGCGGCTCGTCTGAGCGCGTGAGTTTCGCCCACTAAATTTTTTTTCTTTTTCTTGTGGGGCGAAACTCGGCGGATTTCGCCCCAGGCGCTCGCTGCAAGTCGTTTGTTGGCTGAACGTTGGGATTTGCCGGTGGGGCGAAACTGACTGAGTTTCGCCCAGGGGGTGGGACAAAACCCTCGCCTGGTGGGGCGTTATTCGTCTGGCCGGCACTGCGCATCGGGGTGCCACTGGCTTCGCCAGTGCCGTTCCAATCAACCGTAAACGCGGGGTGATCGTGTCGAGCAAACATTAGCTTGCACTGCAACTCAAGATGCTGGGACGTTGGACTAAGACGATGATCCGCAAGGCCCTGGCATCCAACGCACTGGCGGAGCCAGTGGCACCCGGCGCCGCATCAGATGTCCAAAACTCTCCCCACCTACTTTTGGACATCTGATGCGATTTGGGTTTGTCCAACCTCGGCGGTTTGCCGCGGTGAAAGGTGCGCAAAATTCTTGGGTGTGGGTTGTGCGCATGTGTCGCGTTTTGGATACAGATTGAAAAGCTTGACAGCCCGCGCGCAGCGGTAGCGCGGTCGGCTGCATCAGCTGACGGCTACGCTGCCTGGCTAAGAGCCATTAGCTAACAGCTCATAGCTTCACGCAGGGTGACGTATACATTAGCACACTAGGTGGCCGAAAACAAGAGGACGTTGTTTTTGAGACCATCGCGAAGAAAATGCGCATGCGCGCTTGCGCAGGAAAAGGTTTGGAATCGGCCACGAAATGTGGTACGCTCGACGCGGGGCGTGCTGCGCCGAGAAGTTGTCCCTTGTGCGTTTTCACCAGCTTGGTTCACCCCAAGGCCAAGGTGCAAAGAATGGAATGTAACCACGAAGAACACGAAGGACACGAAGGACACAAAGCTTGGCATTGATTGAATGCAAATTCGACAATTGTCGCGTTGTGCTACTAACCGTCAACTTCTTGGAATCTTGCAAAGAATTCCGTGGCCTGAGTGTTCGTGTCGTACAGGCAGCTGACGCTGTTGAACTTGCCGAGATCCAATG
>DATFGJ010000641.1:0-4373 GCA_035249585.1 Lacipirellulaceae bacterium | reverse complement strand
CCGAGGATCGTATACAGCGCTTCGACACCGTGCACGCCATACCAGAACAAGTCGGGATGGCTCGGCTCGACGTGCATCGGGCTTAATGTCTCGCAGCCGACCACGTCGCCGACCGATTTGTCCGCCGCGAGCGCTTGCACTTCGTCGCAGAAGCGCAGTGCCGAGGATGTGAAGCACGCCGTTTTGGTTTCGTCTGCGTGACGGAAAATCGCCAACACGTGGCCCAACGAGGCGGCGGCCGGCTTGTCGATAAACACTGGCTTGCCACGGGCGAGCGCGCGAAACTGCGCCAGGTGCACGCGGCCGTCGACGCTTTCCAGCAGGATGGCATCGGACCTATCGGCAACTTCTTCAATGGAGTCGACGATTTCAACGCCGCGCTCGCGAAGCTCGCGGACGAAGCCCTCGATGCGGTCGCGGCTGGCCGGAAGGTCGGGGCTACCGCCAGGGAATGCGATAGTGACTTGGCACCTGGCCAGCGCGCCAGTCGCCTTCGGGTTGTTGATGGCGTCCGTGAAGGCAATTACGTGCGACGTATCGCAGCCCACGATGCCGACCCGGATGACCGGTTGCTCCTCAGCCATCCCGCGTGCCGCGATAGACACGGCTCCAATACCGCACAGAAACATGAAAACGCGCCTGAACATCGTTGATTTCCGCAAAGCCCGAGTAGAAACTAGCCAGCACTGCGCGGGCCTATTATAGTTGCGTCCAGCAGCGCCGTCACGCAGAGGCCGCGTGAATCCGGAACTGTCTAGAAGAAGCTCACGCAGAGGCGCGGAGAGCGCGGAGGAGGAAATTGAGGGACCATCTTCTCCGCGTCCTCTGCGCCTTTGCGTGAGATGCTTCAAAGAACATTAATCTCCACTATTCACACTAATGCTGATTAGCCGAGAACGTGAGAGCAACGACATGCAAATCAACTTCCGCGCGTTCCATTGTTTACTAATGCTTTTTGTTTCTAGTTCGACCGTAGCATTTGCCCAAGAGAACAACGAACCGCCCAAGGGTTTCACGGCGCTGTTCAATGGCCGCGATTTCGACGACTGGACAGGCGGAGCGACGCGCGATCCGCGCGAGGTTGAGGCGCTTCCGCAGGCCGAGCGCGCGGAGCACGACGCGCAGATGAAGCGCCGCCTCAAGCAGCATTGGCGCGTCGAAGATGGAATGCTCGTGAGCGACGGCCACGAGCCGTACCTGGCCACGACGCAGAAGTTCGGCAACTTTGAGCTCTGGGTCGATTGGCTCATTCACCCTAAGGGCGACAGCGGCATCTATCTGCGCGGCGTGCCCCAGGTGCAAATCTGGGATCCCACCGACGAAGATGCCCATCGCAACGGGGCCGACAAAGGCTCCGGCGCACTATGGAACAACCAGAAGCACGAGCGGTTTCCGCCCGAGGTGGCCGACCGGCCTCCTGGCGAGTGGAACCGCATGTTCATCCGTATGGTGGGCCCGTACGTTTCGGTGCGGCTGAATGACAAGCAAGTCGTCAACAACGTCGTGATGGAAAACTACTACGACCGGGCCATTCCAGTCTTCATGCGCGGTCCGATCTACTTGCAAACGCACGGCGCCGAAACCCGCTTTCGCAACGTGTTCCTGCGCGAAATTCCCTATGAAGAATCGGCCCGCGCGCTGGCTGAGATTCGCGGCGGCGAAGAGGGCTTCGAACCGCTGTTCAACGGCGAAAACCTCAACGGCTGGACCGGCGCCGTGGACAATTATGAAGTCGCGGATGGCACGCTGCGCTGCAAGGCAGGCAAGGGCGGCAACCTTGTCACGAACGAGGAATTCGACAACTTCGTTCTGCGTTTCGAATTCAACCTGCCGCCCGGCGGCAACAACGGCCTGGTGATCCGGGCAGCTGACGCGGAAGGCGACCTCGCCTACAAAGCAATGGAGCTGCAAATCCTCGACAACTCGGCCGCACAATATGCCCAATTACACGACTACCAGTATCATGGCAGCCTGTACGGCCTCGCGCCCGCGTCGCGCGGCTACTCGCATCCGCCTGACCATTGGAACTATCAAGAAGTCGTCGTCGACGGCGACCGCATTGAGGTTCACCTCAACGGCTTCGAGATTCTCAACGTAAATGTGGCCGAGGCACGCCAAAAGCCGCTGGACGGAAAAGAGCACCCGGGCGCCTCGCGCGCGAGCGGCCGCATCGGCTTCGCTGGCCACAACGATCCCGTGGCATTCCGCAATATCCGGGTTAAGCGGATCGACGCGAATTAGCGTGTGCACCAGCGTCGGCGGCGTGCCAGCCGCCGCTATTTGCCGGTGGACGGTTCGTGGGGGGGCCGAACTTGACCGCCGGATCGGCCGTATTTATTATGAAATGGGCTAAATGTCGGATCTTTTCAGCCCTTCCGTTTGCCCGAGTCCGGGCGTAGGACGCGCCGCCTCCCCGTCGAAAGCTGCAACCATAACGCGCGGCCAACTCTCGCGTCGTCGCGCCGGCCAGGAACCAATCTGTGATCCTTTACATCCTCGCGGTCCTGGCCTTGGCGGCGATTGTGTTCGCCTTCCTGAGTGCGAAGACCTGGCACTGGGGCTATGTGCTGGTCGTCGTCGGCATATTCTTCTCGACGCTCGGCTACTTCATCCTCGCGGCTGAGGTTCTGCGCATCAACGCCGTTCTGCGAAAACAAGTGACCGACCTTGAGACGCGCCTCACGACCGTTGAAGCACAAAACGACGCACTCGAAAACGGTAGCGACGACGCGACCATCATCAATCAGTTGCGCAGCGCCGAAGTGCGGATCGACGACGATCAAGAATCGATTCCCAGCATGGCCCAGCTGGAGCATGAGCTGTTCCTCGCGACGCGCGAGCGCGGACGTGTGTGGTGGAACGTCACTCCTGTGCGAATTGACGCTCAAGGCGTTCACATCAGCGTCGAACGCCCCGTGCCCGCTGGCATCAAGCCCGAGAGCGGAGAGACCGTCGTCGCGCTGTTTGAAGTTGGCGAGCCGGCGTTGCCGGAGGGCGGCCAACCGCGCGGCGCGCAGTACCTGGGGCAGTTTCGTGTGACGGCGGCTTCCGGCCAGACAGCGACGCTTCAACCGGTCCTGCCGCTGGACGACTTCGAGCGGCAGCGCCTGGCCGCGAGCCGCGGGCCGTGGATCATGTACGACACGATGCCGGCAGACCGCTACAAGATATTCGCGGCTATGTCGGAAGAAGAGCTAAAGCAGAAGATGCCGCCGCAGAGCGTCGAAGAGTACATTCGTCATGGGAAGGAAGCCCGCGCCGATGATGACCCGCTGCGTGTGGCCGGCTTCGACGAGACAGGCAAACAGCTTCCGCCCGATCAACTTTCTACGGCGGCCAGGAAACTGTATCAACGCCGCCTGCGCGATTACTCCGTTGAGTTCGATGAACTGGCGCGGCGACGCCTGGTGCTAGCCGTGGATATTGCCGCCGGCAAAAACGACTTGGAGCGACTCCAGGCTGCTCTGACGAGCGCCCAGCAGCTGCAGGCCTTTCGCGAAGATGAAATCAAAAAGCTCCAAGTCGATCTGGCAGGCGCGACCAAGGACCAGCAGGCCATCGAGCAGCATCTGGCCAAGTTAAAGCAGCAATTGGAGCGCGGAAATCAGCTGCTCGCCGAAACGCTCCAGCGGAACCGCGAATTGGTCAGGCAACTTGCCGCGCGCAGTGGCGTATCGAGCAGCGCCGCGCCGCCCGCTCAGCCGGCCGGCCCGCTCGCGCTAGGCCGCGTGAACTGAAAGCAGGTCGACCGCACCGAGGCCGACCGGTTTTGCTGCCGCTCGGCTCGCGGCACCTACTTTTGATGGCGCTGCTCTCTTTGCCCTTCCGGCATACAATGACATAGCTCCAACTCGCAAAGAATTCAGCACTTCACGTTAAGCTGCATCCGCCTAATTCTTGCGAATCGAGCTCCGACGGTGCGCCGGCGTATGGGACTTTACGACCGAGACTATCATCGCGCAGGCGATTACGACGACACGCCCGGCTTCCGCCTAGGCGGCGATCGCTCGTTGTCCATGAATCTCGTGATCGTGATGGGGATCGTCTACATCATGCAGCTGCTGACCGGGCTTACGGCGCGGGAATCTGGCCTGTTTACTGAATTCTTCAGTCTACACGCCGACTTGCCGCGACGGCCATGGATGGCCTTTGATCTGCTGACTTACGGCTTTCTCCATAGCTATGATTTGAAGCACGTGCTGTTCAATGGACTTTCCCTGTGGATGTTCGGACGCTTCGTCGAGCAGCGCTATTCCCGAAAGGAATACGCGACGTTTTTTCTTGTGGCCGTGGCGTTTGCGGGCCTGTTTTGGGTGGTCGCGGAATTTGCGGCGACCGGCCAACTTCAACCAAGTATATCGCTCGTTGGAGCG
>DATFGJ010000640.1:0-2800 GCA_035249585.1 Lacipirellulaceae bacterium | reverse complement strand
CAGGTGCCCGTAATCCCATCCATGTGCGAGGTGAAAGCCACCGGCGAGCGGCTGAATGTGAACGCCGATACGGCGGCCACAGCAGTCGCCCAGGCATTGGGCGCCGAAAAGCTCGTATTTCTCAGCGACGTGAACGGCGTACGGCGCGACAAGAATGATCCGGATTCGCTGATCCATTCGCTCACGGCGAAAGAAGCGCGGCGGCTGATTGAAGTGCGGGCAATCGAGGCTGGCATGATTCCCAAGGTCGAGGCCTGCCTGGAAACGCTGCAAAAAGGCGTGCGCAAGATTCACATCATCGACGGCCGGATTCGCCATTCGCTGATGCTGGAGATTTATACGAACGAAGGTATTGGGACGGAGATTGTGGCATCGTAAGAGGAGTAGTGGAGCAGTGGAGTAGTGGAGTAGGCTCTATGTTCTAGCATTCCCAACTACTACTCTTCTCCTCTACTCCACTACCGCACTTAGCAAAATGTCAACAACCGCCATCAACAGCATGAACCCCAAAACGGCCGAGTTGTTCGCCAAATACGTCGTGCCCAATTACACGCGCTATCCGCTGGCGCTAGTGCGCGGCGAGGGTTCCTACGTGTGGGACGATCAGGGTCGGCGCTACCTGGATTTCTTTCCGGGCTGGGGCTGCAATCTGCTAGGCCATTGCCCGCCGCGAGTCGTTGCGGCGATTCAAGAGCAGGCCGCCGAGCTGATTCACGTGCCCAACACGTGGCACACCGAAGCGCAAGGCCGCTGGGCCAAAATGCTCTCCGAGCGAAGCTTCGGCGGCAAGGCGTTCTTCTGCAACTCGGGCGCGGAGGCCAATGAGGCGGCGATCAAGCTGGCCCGGCTGCACACGCCCGAGAAGCGGTACAAAATCATCACCTTCCGCGGCGGATTTCACGGCCGCACGTACGGCGCCACGAGCGCCACGGCACAGCCCAAGTACCATGAAGGCATCGGGCCGCTGTTGGCCGGCTTTCTTTACGCGCCGTTCGGCGATCTGGATGCCGTGCGCAAGCTCGTCGACGATGAAACCTGCGCGATTCTCATCGAACCAGTCCAGGGCGAGGGTGGCATTCGCATTCCACCGGACGGTTTCTTGAAGGGTCTGCGCGAACTGGCGGACGAGAGCGAGCTACTGCTCATTTTCGACGAGGTGCAAAGCGGCTGCGGACGAACGGGGAAGTGGTTCGCTTACGAGCACGAGGGCGCCCGGCCCGATATCATGACGCTCGCCAAGAGCTTATGCGGCGGCATGGCCGGGGCCGCGATGATGGCGACGCCGGCAGTCGCGGCCAGCCTGCGGCCTGGCATTCATGCGGCTACCTTCGGCGGCAATCCGCTCGCCGCCCGCGCCGGAATTGCCACGATCGAAACGATCGAGGAAGACGGCTTACTGAACCGCGCTACGCAGCTAGGCGAGGCGTTTCGTCAGCGCCTTGAGCCATTGGCGCGAGAGCTGCCCATTGTCGAAGAACTCCGCATCCGCGGCCTCATGATTGGACTGGAGCTGAGCATCGACGGCGCACCCATTGTCCAGCGCTCGATCGAACGCGGTCTTTTGATCAACTGCACTCAGCAAACCGTGCTGCGGCTCTTGCCGGCGATGACGCTTTCCGACGATCAATTCGACGAAGGGTGCGAGATACTTGGCGAAGTGCTGCGCGGCGTCAGCAAATAGGTTTCGGTGTCAGGTGTCGGGTGTCAGACACGTGATAAAGCCTATTTCATATAATCTGACACATGAAACGTGACACCTGACACCTATTAACATGCGACATCTGCTCACGCTATCCGACGTATCCGCCGCCGAGATCTCTCGCATCTTCGCGATCACCGAAGATCTCAAGAGCAAATTCGCGCACGGGCTGCGCGAGCCGCTGCTCCCGGGGCGCGTGCTGGCGCTGCTATTTGAAAAGCAGTCGCTGCGGACGCGCGTCAGCTTCGAGTCGGGCATCACCCATCTTGGCGGCGGCAGCGTGATGCTCGGCGAAGATGTGGGCTTCGGCAAGCGCGAGAGCGTGGCCGACTTCGCCCGCGTGCTCACCGAAATGGTCGATGTTCTCGTGGTGCGAGCCAAGCGGCATGACACCGTTGTGGAAATTGCCAAGTTTGCGGCCTGTTCGGTGATCAATGGCCTGACGGATCTTGCTCATCCCTGCCAGGTATTGGCCGATCTGTACACGCTGCAGGAACATTTCGGCCAGCTGGCGGGCACGAAGCTGGCGTGGGTCGGCGACGGCAACAACGTCGCCCGGAGCCTGGTCGAGGGATGCGGGCACATGGGCGTGAAGCTCGTGGTCTGCACGCCGCCGGGGTACGAATTGGATGAGGCGTTCGTCGGGCAAGCGCGGCGGGATTTTCCGCAGCTCGATCTCATGATCACTCACGATCCGCATGTTGCAGTGCGCGATGCTTCGGCCGTCTACACCGACGTCTGGGCCAGCATGGGGCAGGAAAGCGAGCGCGATCAGCGGCGGCGCGATTTCGCCGCCTATCAGGTCAATGGGCAACTGATGGCCGATGCGCCGAGCGATGCGCTCTTTTTGCATTGCCTGCCGGCCCACCGCGGCGAGGAGGTGACCGACGAGGTGATCGACAGCCCGCAGAGCGTCGTGGTGGCGCAAGCGGCCAACCGCATGCACGTGCAGAAGGGCGTTCTGGTATGGCTGCTTGCGGCAACGTCGTGAAGTTATATAGCCCGGACATCTTGGCCGGGCCGAGAGGGCGTCCAATTAGAATGTCGACGCCCGTGCACCGATGCACCGGACCAAGATGGTCCGGCTATGTATCGTTACCT
>DATFGJ010000639.1:0-5029 GCA_035249585.1 Lacipirellulaceae bacterium | reverse complement strand
ACCGAAGTCCGCACCTTCACGGACGGCCGCTCGCGCGACGCCATGCACGTTTTTCAATCGCTGGAACGAAGTGCTCGGCTCACGCGAACCTGGGGTGACGGGTACGGCTACTTAATGGTGGCTACTGGCCGGGCGGAAGCGATGGTTGATCCAGAATTGGATATTTGGGATATGGCGGCATTGCAACCGGTAATCGAAGAAGCCGGCGGCACTTTTTGCGATTGGCAGGGCCGAGCGACGGTTCACTCGCGCGACGCGGTCGCGACTAACGGCCTGGTGAACGAAGAAGTCCTGGCGATTACACGGACGGCGGTTTAGGCCAAAATCAGCCGAGACTCGACTCCGATTTGCCAGTTGTCGAGGCACGGCATTTCGTTATACTTAGGGATTCTTCGCGAGGCGGGCGTAGTTGAGATGAGGTTATAACGATGGCTCGACAGTGTGAAGTGTGCGGCAAAGGGCGGCAGCTCGGTAACCAGGTCACCACGCGCGGCAAGAAGAAGTATTTGGGCGGCGTCGGCACCAAGGTCACGGGAATCAGCCGGCGCAAGTTCAAGCCGAACCTGCAGCGCGTCAAGGTGTCTACGCCTAACGGCACGCACAAAGCCGTTCTCGTGTGCACGCAGTGCCTTCGTAGCGGCGCGGTGACGAAAGTGGTTCGCGCGGCGCCGTTCAAAGTGCCCCACGCGCCGGCCAAAGCCAGCTGAGTTTACATAGCCGGCCCATCTTGGGCCGGCGGTCGAGCCCGCCGACTCGATGTGTGCCCTACTCTTCCCGGCCAAGACGGCCGGGCTATTTGTTTCACAATCGCGCACCTAGCATGAGCATCTCGCGGCAAGATATCGAGAAAGTCGCGCTCCTGGCACGGCTGCAACTTAATGAAAGCGAGTTGCAGATGATGACCGGCCAGCTGGCCCAAATTGTCGCTTATGTCGACCTGCTGGCGGAAGTCGACACAGAGGGCGTCGAGCCTATGGCCCATGCCGTGGAAGTCGCTAACGTATTCGAGGACGATGTCGTTCGCCCAAGCTTGCCGCGCGAAGCGGCGCTCGCCAATGCACCGCATCACGATGAGCGCGGATATCTCGTGCCGGCCGTGCTGGGCGAATAACGGCTGACTTATTGTCGCCGCCATTTCCATGCCCGTTTTGCAGCAAACCGCCACCGAACTTCTGCGGAGCCTGGAATCGCGTGCCGTTAGCTCTGCTGAGCTTACGAAAGCTTACCTCGATCGCATTCAGTCGCTGGACGGCCGCGTCGGCGCCTTCTTGCGCGTAAACTCCGATCAAGCGCTCGAGCGCGCAGTCGAAATCGATGCCCGGCGCGCCCAGGGAAAATCCATCGGCCGATTGGCGGGCCTTCCGGTCGCAGTGAAAGACATTTTTTGCGCACAGGGCGAAGTGACGACGTGCGCGTCGCGGATGCTGGAAAACTTCCGGGCGCCGTACGATGCGACTGTGATCGCCCGCCTCCGCGAGGCGGACGCCGTACTCATCGGCCGAACGAACATGGACGAGTTTGCCATGGGCGGGGCGACGGAAAACTCGGCGTTTCAATTCACCCGAAACCCCTGGGATTTAGAACGAACGCCCGGCGGCTCCAGCGGGGGTTCGGCTGCCGCGGTGGCCGCCGGAATGGCGCCGCTGGCAATCGGCACCGACACGGGCGGCTCGATTCGCCAGCCGGCCGGATTGTGCGGCGTGGTGGGCATGAAACCCACCTACGGTCGCGTGAGCCGATATGGCGTCGTGGCCTACGCCAGTAGCCTTGATCAAGTCGGCCCGTTCGGCCAAAGCGTCGAGGATGTTGCACTGCTTCTGGAAATCCTCTCCGGACACGACCCGCTCGATTCAACGTGCCTCGAGGTGAGCGTCCCATCGTACTCGAAAACGGTGAATGAGCCTCTGCGGGGCCTCAGAATCGGCTGGGTCCGCGAGCATTTCGCAGCGGGCCTCGATAGCGAGGTGGAAGCGGCCATCCGCGCGGTGCTTGAAGTCTACAAATCGCTCGGAGCGACGATCCACCAGATCTCTCTTCCTCACAGCAAGTACGCCGTAGCAACGTACTATCTTATCGCCGCGAGCGAGGCTTCGAGCAACCTGGCCCGTTACGACGGCGTTCACTACGGCTATCGCACCGACGAAACGCAGATGTTGACCGAGTTGGCAGCGGAGCGTAAGCAGCTCGAGCGCGCAGGCGATCGCGGCGGGCTCGAGCGTCTCGATGCACCTCTGGTGCGAATGTATCGGCGCTCGCGCGCCGAAGGATTCGGGCCGGAAGTTAAGCGCCGCATCATCCTCGGAACGTATGCTCTGAGCGCGGGCTATTATGATGCCTACTACCTCAAAGCGCTGAAGGTCCGCCGGCTGATTCGACAGGATTTCGATCGTGCGTTCGAGAAAGTCGACCTTATCGCCGGGCCGATCACCGCCGCACCGGCAAATCGAATCGGCGAAATGGCCGACGATGTGCTGGCCACCTATTTGCTGGATTTGTACACGGTCAGTGCAAACCTTGCCGGCATCCCGGGATTATGCCTTCCCTGCGGCCGCTCAACGAGCGTCCTGCCGATCGGCTTGCAACTGCAGGCCCCCGCGCTGCAAGAAGAGAAGCTGCTGCGAGGCGCGCAGATGTACGAACAAGCCACCGATTGGCATCTCGCCCGACCACCGCTTGTGGCATGAGTTGTTGAACGAGAATGCCAGAGTATTCGACCATCATCGGCCTGGAAGTGCATGTGCAGCTGGCCACGGCGAGCAAGCTGTTTTGCCGCTGTAGCACGCAATTTGGCGCCGAGCCGAACACACAAACTTGCCCGGTGTGCATTGGCATGCCGGGATCGCTGCCAGTGATGAATCGCGAAGCGTTTCGGCTCGCGCTCAAAACGGCGGTGGCCCTCAATTGCGAGATTCCCGCGTTCACCAAGTGGGACCGCAAGCAGTATTACTACCCCGATCTGCCCAAGAACTATCAGATCAGCCAGTACGATTTACCGATGTCGCAGCACGGCCACCTCGACATCAACGACTCAAAGGGCCTGTTCGAATCCAAGCGCGTGCGCATCCGGCGAGCCCATCTCGAGGAGGACGCCGGCAAGAGCCTGCACGACGAAGTGGCCGGCAAAGCCGACAGCCTCATTGATCTGAACCGCACCGGCACGCCGCTATTGGAAATCGTCACCGAGCCTGATCTGCGCAGCCCGATGGAAGCAAAAACATTTCTTACCGAGCTGAGGCTGCTCCTGACCTACATCGGCGTCTCCGACTGCAACATGCAGGAAGGCAGCTTGCGCGTGGACGCCAACGTGAACCTGCATATCTCCGCGCCGCAGGGCAATGTCGCCACGCCAATCGTGGAAATCAAGAACATGAACAGCTTTCGCGTGGTCGAGCGGGCACTCGATTACGAGGCCCAGCGGCAATGGCGCGAGTGGCAGGAAACCCATCAGCAGTTGGATGAAGTTCCGAAGCAGACGCGAGGTTGGGATGACGCGGCCGGCGTCACGCGCGCCCAGCGCAGCAAGGAAGAATCCAGCGATTATCGATACTTTCCCGATCCGGATCTCGTGCCCGTCACGGTCGGACATTCCGAAGTCGAACAGCTTCGAGAATCGCTCGGCGAGTTGCCGGCAGCACTGCGTGAACGGCTGGTAACGGATCGCGGTTTATCCGCGTATGATGCCGACGTGCTGGTGAATCAGGGGCGGCCGGTGGTCGACTACTTTTTGGACGTGACCAGGCGAACAGGCGATGCGAAAGCTGCGGCCAATTGGGTCACGCAAGACGTGCTGCGGCTGCTCAAGGATCAAAACGCCGGAATCGACCAGTTTCCTGTCGCAGCCGCGGCACTTGCTGACCTAATTCAAAAGATCAAGAACGGCGAGGTCCCCAGCCCCCGTGCCCGGGAAGTATTTCAAGCCATGGTCGAGCGTCGTTTAGATGCCTCGGCAGCCATGAATGCCGTTGGCATATCCGCCGTGGACGAAACCGAGCTGATCGCCCTCTGTGAGCAGCTGCTGGAGGCCAACCCGCGCACGATCGCCGATGTGCGAAGCGGGAAGACCCAGGCCATTGGGGCCCTCATCGGCAAGGCGAAGAAAATAAATCCCAATGTCGACCCCACACGCGTGCGGGAAATCTGTTTAGAATTGATTGCAAAAAGGTGAATACGTGCGTAAGTAAGTGGATTTATAGGTAAGCAATGGCCGTCAAACGTCGACCACCTGCGATCATCACCTTGACGACCGATTTCGGCGAAGGCAGCCGCTACGTCGCCGCGATGAAAGGCGTTATCCTTTCGATTAATCCGGACGCGAAACTCGTGGACGTCTCGCATTCGGTGCCGGCGCAGGACGTCCGTGCCGGGGCGATAATCCTGGCCGAAAGCGCCCGCTGGTTCCCGCCGGAAACGATTCACATCGGTGTGATCGATCCGGGAGTTGGCGGCGCTCGCCGCATCATCTACGCTCAAATCGCTACTCAGCACTTTATTGCCCCGGACAACGGCCTTTTGAGTCGCCTGGTGACGAGCGATACACCTGCCAAGATAATCAGCGTCGAAAATGAGGAATTCTGGCTGTCCAACGTATCGGCAACGTTTCACGGACGCGATATTATGGCGCCCGTCGCGGCGCGGCTGAGCCTGGGCCTCGATCCAAGCGAATTGGGCCCCCCCGCGGAACAGCTCGTCGAACTGGCCTGGCCGGAGGTGCAACAAGTGGCCAACCGCATTGACGGCCAAGTGGTGGAAGTCGACTCGTTCGGCAACCTCATCACCAACATCACCAAGGCGATGCTCGAAGGCGTGCCGAGGAACGATTCCGTCACGATCTCGTGCGAGGAGCATGAGACGCAGGGCATCTTTGCCACGTACAGCGACCAGCCCACGATGACTTTCATGGCGCATGTCGGCTCCACCGGGCGGCTCGAGTTGGCCGTCGTGGATGAAAACGCCTCCGCAATGCTCGGCGTGCGTGTAGGCGCCCCGGTGCGCGTTTGCTGGTAACCAATTAGCGGGGCCGTCACTTTTT
>DATFGJ010000638.1:0-9784 GCA_035249585.1 Lacipirellulaceae bacterium | reverse complement strand
GGTCAACACGGGCCGGCCCAGCGAGCGCGACTTCGATAAGGACGGCCAAACCGGCGGGCCGGCCGACGCCATCGGCTACGGTCGCCACGAAGGCCAGTATGGAATGCTCGTCCTGTCGCGATTTCCTATTGATCGCGGCCGCGTGCGGACTTTCCAAAAGTTCCTTTGGCAGGACATGCCTGGCGCGCTGCTGCCGAAAGATCCGACGACAGGCGGGTCTTTTTATAACGGCGCGGATCTCAACACGTTGCGGCTCTCGTCAAAGAGCTTTTGGGACGTGCCAATCGAGATTCCAGCGGGCCTTTCGCCCACAACGGACGGCGGAAGCCGACCGTTCACCCTGCATTTCCTCTGCTCGCATCCAACGCCGCCCGTGTTCGACGGCGCTGAGGACCGCAACGGCGGGCGCAACCACGACGAAATCCGCCTGGTGGCCGACTACATTGAACCAACCAAGAGCGACTATTTGGTGGATGATGCCGGACGCCGCGGAGGGCTAGACGAAAGCGCCCTTTTTGTCATAGTCGGCGACCTCAACTGCGATCCGGTCGACGGCCAGGGTGTGCCCGGCACGATGGATCTACTGCTGAAAAATCCGCGCGTTAATGCGATGTTCACCCCGGAAAGCGCCGGCGGCCCGCTCACCGTCAAGCAGTTCGCCGATCAACACACCGGCCATCGCGGCGATCCGGCTCACGTCACATCGAACTTCACGGCCGAAGGCCACGGTTGCCTGCGTATCGACTACGCCCTGCCCTCTCGCGGCCTCGAGGTCGTGGCAGGCGAAGTCTTCTGGCCTGCGCCGGGCGAGCCCGGTAGTGAGGCCGTCACCGCGAGCGATCACCGCCCTGTGTGGATCGATATTCGTCGCGGATCTTAACTGACAATCTTGTCTCGCGCGTCAAAGATCGCCCTTTCGCAAAGGCCGTTGCGCGTGATGGCGGATCGAAAGCACCTCAATCGTGTTGCCAACGATACGATACAGTGCTCGGTGTGTAATACGCTTGCCGCTTCCGTAATAAATCTCGCGCAATTCGAAATCAAACAAATCGTTTTCAGGCGCCAGACTTCCTCGCATCGGGTTTTCTTCGAGCAATTCAAGCTCGTCGAGGAACCCGTCATACCAGGCCGTGGCGATCTCGAGCGATTGGGATGTTTCGGCGTACCACTTTGCGGCCAAGTATAGAAGTTCTGCCGCTTCGTCGGTAATCTTCAAGAAATACTTCATCGACGCCGGGCAGGGAAACCAAGCTCGGTTCGGATTTTTGCGTCCACGTCGGCCAAGCTTTGCGTGCGACCGGCTTCAGCGTCCGCCACTCCGCGACGGATCGAATCAACCGACCCGGCATCTAATTGTTGCGCCAGCCACAAGCTAACCAACTCTTGCAAACTAACATCTTGCCCGCAACGAGCAATTTCGTTGGTCGCAAATACGTGAAAGTTGTCTAGGTCGCTTTGGTTTAGCATCAAAGTGCTTCCTTCAGTATCCATGATCCATTGTACGGTGATCTCTGTTCGGTGAAAAATGTCGCACTCATGCAAGCGTCTCACTTCACAAACCGATACTCGCCACCGGAGTTCCGCGCAATCGTCCGCATGAGGCCTTCCGTGGCGCGCTCCATGAACGCGATCGTGTGAATCGGTATCCGCTGCGATCGCGGGCGATTTTTCATGCGCACTTCTTGCGTCGTCACCGGGTCAAACTTGCCGTCGGAGAGAAAATAGATCGCATCCGGCTCGAGTGACAATGCGAAGAGAAGCGCCGGCAGCGGATTCGTGCCCCCATTGGGTTCTGCATGACTGACCCAGCGCCGCGTTCGCGCGAATTCATCCTCGTTTGCCGGCACGGGCTCGTCGGCATCCATCGGATATGCCGCGTCGTTGTAAAAAATTACAAAATAACGCTGGTCGCTAGCCAACTGCTCGATCGAGTGCAACAGCTCGTAGATCGCCCGCTCGAATTTGCCGCGCTCGCTCATGCTGCCCGAACAATCGACGACATAGACAAATGTCTGACCATAGCCGCCGATGCCAAAAAACTCCGCCGAAGCGCCCGACAAACTTCCGTCCGCTTCACCGGTGCCGCCCAGCGCCAAGCCGTCCATGCCGCTGGCCACGGCCGCGTTCTCAGAAAGCGCCTCCAGCTCCGCCACGTCGGTGGCGGCCATCGTGGATACGTCGAACAAGCGAACCGGGTCGACAGCCGCGGCCGCATTGTCGGCCGCGACTTCCAGCTTTACTGCATCGTCGAGCGACGAGTCATCGAGGACCGGCGAATCGTAGCCGTCGCCAACATTGACCAGCAGCTTGACGCCGCGCCAGCCGTCGTGGCTCATCACACCCATGAGGCCAAGAGCGATGAATGCCGCCAGGTGGCAAAATGCGGACAGCAACATCGCGTTGGCGTCCCGCAGCCAGGCCGGCCGTCCGCTGATAGGCGATATTTCCTTCATCCGGCAATTCCGCTCAGCACGTTCCTAAGCGATTACATAATATCATCTTATGGCAGCCTCTTGAAAGTATTTCGCAGGCACGGTCCGCGGTACAATGCATAATTAATTGAATGTTAGCATCCGTCGTTTGGCCGGCAGCCCCCGGCTCTGCCGGGGGTTCTCCGCACGATGAACCACAGCAAAACCGTCAGTCGCGAAACCGCACCGCCCGCTTTGCCGGCCGAAATTCACGACCAGCTTGCCGCCGACGCGCGCACCGTCGCGCATGCCGACGAGTATCTACAAGAATTGAAGTCGCAGGCCGACGCGATTTTCGACCCGGCTGCAGTTGCATCGCGCGGCTACATCACGCCGACTGCGGAGATTCAACTCCGCCAGCTGCAGTTCTCGTACTGGAAGACCCGCAACGCCTTGTACGAATTGGTGTACGACGTTTGGCGTGACATCGAGCGGCTCGATCGGGCCACGCCCCAGCAATTCCTGGTGGCGTTGGCCGCGGCATCGCTGCTGGTCGACGCGGCACGTTTTTTGCGCGAAAAGTTTCACCGCACGAGTGTCGTGCGCCGCAAGCTGGACGAGCCGGATATTGTGCACGGCATCCCGCCGCGAATGTATGAGGAGGTGCAAAAGTCGCTCACCAGTCCGTATCACGCCTGGTACCTGTGGCAGGCTACGCGCTATTACGACCGTCATCATAAGAAGTTCCTTGATGCGGCCAGGGCTGACGGCCTCGAGCCTCTGGTGGCGATCATCGATCGGCTCCGCGACCGGCTGCGGCCGTCGCTTCCCATGTATTTGCGCACTCGCATGCGCGTGCGTGGCCGGCGAGCAGCGAGGCGGGTCGGGCGCGACGTGCTTGGCCGCGGCGTTTATGCGCTGCAGGAAGCGCTTGGACGCGGAATGGCCCGCGTTTACGTTCGCCCCCGCCATGCCCCCAGCCTGCCACGGAATGTTCGTGCTCAAGTGGTGGAACTATTGCGGCCCGGCGACGTGCTCGTGGTTCGCAAGGAGTTCGCCGTCACCAATTACTTTCTTCCCGGCTATTGGCCGCATGCGGCGCTGTTTCTCGGCACAGTGAACGATCTGCGCCAGCTCGGCCTGTCCGATAATGAATACGTCGCCCCGCGGCTTTCGCAGCTTGCCACGGCCACGCCTTCCACTGCCGTGCTGCATTACGATGAGGAAAGCGCCTGGAGCGCCGGAGAGCCCCACCCCTGCGTGCTCGAGGCGATCAAGGACGGCGTGCGAATCCGTTCGGTGAATTCGGCCCTGAATTCCGACTCGGTCGTGGTCATCCGGCCGCTTATGGAACCAGCCGACATCGCCCTCGCCATCTCGCACGGGATGATGCACGAGGGAAAAGCGTACGATTTTGATTTCGATTTTTGCTATTCGCACCGGCTTGTTTGCACGGAGGTCGTGTATCGGGCTTACGAGGGTGTGGCAGGGACCCAGTTCGATTTGCGCAGGCACGTGGGGCGATTCGCGCTGGCGGCCGGCGAACTCGTGCGCATGGCGCTCGCCGGCCGCCATTTCACGGTTCAGGCCGCGTATGTTCCCACGCGTTCGCCCCATCTTGAAATCGGTCCAACCGCAGCGCAAATCGTCCGCCGCGTCGAAGGCGTGGCCGGCTAACGGCCATTCGGCAACCGCAACGCACGCCCTAGTCGGGCCGTTCCGCGGCTTGTAACTTGGGCGAGTCACTACTAGCCGTGCCGCTTGAAGTACTGCACTTCGCGCTCGTGCTGCTCCGCCGCCCCGCGCGTCTTGAACGTACCCAAATTGCGGCGACGGCCGGTCTTTGGATTCTTTTTCCGGGAGTACAATCGATACTGGCCGGAGGCAAGTTTTCGGATCATGGCGAGCCCTCTCCTTCAAGATTCTGGACCGCAAAGTGCGCGCCATTGAATCACAGCTCCGCCAAGACGGCGCATCGTTTGCACATTGCGCCAAACAGAAAGAAGAATAAAACGATCGTCAGGGCCGCACATCGCGTCATTCTGGCACGAAGTGTGCACGACTTCGGACCAAGTGAACCGGGTCGTTCCCGACCCGGCAGCCTCAGTGCAACATGGAGTACGACATGAACAAGAACGATTTGGGCAAATTGCATCGGCAACTTCAGGAACTCGCTTCTCGCGTGCGGACGGATGCCGCTGCGCTTGTCGAACAAACGCACACTTCCAGCGGCGGCAACGGCGGCAGCGAACTTTCCAACGCGCCATTCCACCTCGGCGACATGGGCACCGAGGAATATCTCTACGATTTGAACACGACGCTCCTGGCAAACGAGCAATACATCGTCAGCGAGGCCCGCGCAGCGCTGCGTCGGATGGATGACGGTACGTACGGCGCATGCGAGAATTGCGGGCAAGCGATAGCCAAGGCGAGGCTCGACGCAATTCCCTACACCCGGTATTGCGTGAAGTGCGCTGAAGCAGCCGACGCAACGCCTCAAGTAAATCTCAACGAAGGCCGTCCGCAGTCGCCGAAAGACACGCTAGCTCCCGAAGGCGAAATGGACGAGGACCGTCTGAAACGCGTAGATCCATTCGAGTCCCGGACGCCGCCCACGCATCGCGGCGATGTGCACGCGGCCGGGTCGGCAGGCGGCGGCACTGCCGTGGGCGGTCTTGCCGGCAGCAATGAAGGCTATGGCGATCCAAAGGTGATCGAGGTGGACGAGGCCACGGCCAGCGGACACTTCGATGCGGAGGATGACCGCGCTAGCGGCAACACGCCGCTATCCGGCCGATCCGGAGGCGCTGTAGGCGGCACACCCGTCTTCAAACGCGCGAAGTAAAAAACATCAGCCCGAAGCGCAGGCGAGGAGCGGCGTCAACCTTTCCCTCGCTTGCGCCTCGGGCTTGTGTGCGCGCTACTTCGGATTCGTATCAATCAGGCCGGTTCGACGTCCGTCGACGGTACGATGCTCTGGATGCGCGTCCCGCACGCCGGACAATCGATCTTGCAATCGATTGCCAGAGTGTGCGAGTCATCCACGTCGATGAGAGGTATCGCATCTTCGTAAACCGGGGCCCAACTTAAGACGATGACCGTTCTGCCACACTGTTCGCAGGTAGTCAGTTCAGGGACCACGTTGCCACCTTCTTGAATGGCCTGGGCCGAGATGAGTGCGTGCGTCGTGCCCGCATAATTCTTCTTGGCGATTGCCGTCAGAATCGATTATGCCTCTCTTCCAACGAATGTTACTAGAGCAACCCGTGCAAGTTTCAGTTTTTCTGTCGGCACGAGGCTTGCCCTTTGGTTGCCCGACGACGTCGTGGCGAGCGTGCGCTGCAAAACCGGCCAAAATGCCGTGCTGGCGCAAGGATATGGAGCCTAATCGTGGCTGTTCTCGATACAGGATGGAAACGGCTGAAACAGATGGAGATCGACGGAGTTCGCTACGACATCTGCGTCTGCCAGCGCGGCCCGCTTTTCCGAGTGGCCTGGGTCTGCGCCGATTGCTGCGAACAAGGTGCGTGGGCGCCAGTTAGCGCGACTGCCGACCAGGCGAGCGAGCTGGCCCAGATCGGTTTACGATCTCACCATTGTCTGGTCCACCAGGCGTCTCCCCGGCTCAAGTAGTGGGGCGAAAGCGGTTTCACATCAAATCGGGGGTCGCAGCTCTTTTTTCTCGCTTTGCCATTGAAGTCGGCCGGAATCAACGATCACTCGTCAATTTGTACACGCCTTCGAGACCCGACCGCATTCGGCTCGCCTCTACTCGGCGTCGTTCCGCAGCGTGAAGCCGATGCCATGATACCCGTCGTCGGTATCGTAAAGGATCATGCCGCCCGGCGGCATATAGGGCGCGAGTGCTTCAAACGGCGGCAGCTTATGCTGATCGAGTGCTTCGGCCAGCGCCGTAAGAACCGGGTTATCCTCCTTGTGCTCATCGATCATCTCGCGCGTCTTCTCCGAAGTTAATAGCTCGTACCAGTGCCGGATCGATTCTTCATATCGGCTTACTGAAAACAAAACCGGCGTCGTGCCCGCCGTCTCGCGCCCGAGCACGGCTGTAGTGCGGGCGTAATCCTCCGAGTCGACCAGTCGATCGACCGTGCCGTCACGCGCCGCCACGCAGCGCTCGAACAATTGGCACGATGTGCCGATGAACAAGTGCCCGTCCATGATCGCCACGCAAGGCTCCATCGGCCGGTCCTCCTCGGCCATCGCCTTCAGCCCTTCACCCAAGACCGCATGATAGGTAGTCTGACCGAAGCTGCGCTCTTCGAAAACCTCAGGGTACTTTTTCATCACCGTGTCCAGCGTATTGGCGGCAAGCGCTTCGTCTTTCAGCTCTATCGCAATTACGTGCTGCTGACCGCGGAATCGCGCCGGCTTCTCGTAGCCGATCACCCACGTGTAGCGCGTGCCCAGGTTGTCGATTACGTCCGTTTGCACATTGATGCCCAGCTCGGCTGACACGTTTTCGTCGATCATCTTCTCGGTTGACCCTTCACCGCGAAATTGATCGACGATCGCCGCCACGCGCTCGTAAAACACGCCCATGTTCCAGTGCCAGGCCAGGTAGCTTTCAGTGGCCAGCGGCACAAACGGCTGTGGGGCCGTGTCGCCCTGCTCGAACGCCGGCAATTGCATCACGCCCGATCGCGGGTTCGCCAGCAAAACGTGGAAGTGTGACAGGTCATCGTATTCATCGGTCGCCGCCGTAAAGGAGCCGCCGATGGCTTTCAGTCCGTCCAGTCCGATCGCGGGGAACATTCCCATCGCAAATTGAACGCCGCCCGAATCACGTCCGAAGTTGCGCACCATCTCGATCGGGTCAGCGTAAAACACGAGATGGGGCGGCGGATCCTGCGGACGCCGGCAATGTCGCACCATTGTGGCGAATTGACTGTTCTCCGCCAGCGTGCGCCCCGGCACGAATTCTAGTTCTTCTTCATCGTCGGAATCGTTATCGGAGTCGCGCGAAGCATCGTCCGCTTCGGCGCTCTGGCCGTCATCGGCGGCCTCGCTGCGGTCGCCGCTTGTGTCTGCGCCTTCCCCGCCCCAGTGATGCAGCACGCCGCGCAACACATTGGGGTCGGTGGCCACAACAATCGTGTTCTCGCGCTCAAACACACCGAACACGCGATTCTCGTCATCCGCATCGCGAACGACCGTCACCTCGACGCCGTTGATTTCCTCCTCAGAAAAATCGCCGCCGACTTCCCGTGCAAAAGTTAGCGCCCTTTCCAGCAATCGCTCGGCGACTGACGGCTCGTCTCCCTCGTCCACCAGCAGCAGAAACGCCGGCATGGCGCCTTCGCGCGCCACGATTCCGAATGCCACTTCGCCGTGCGGCAACTTCTGCAGGTCGTCGAACGAGATGCCCAGGAATTGCTCCGCCTTCTCGGCATACAGCTTTCCAGCCTCGCCATAAAGCTGCTCGACGAACGGCTGCAGCTGCGGATCGCGCAGCATCCGTCCGGTCGACGAGTCCCGCATGCGCTGGCCAAATTCGTAAGCGTTTGACGTGCGAATAAAAAGCAGCGTTTCCTCCGGAAAAAGCTTCATCGCCGAGGGCCGCTCGGCCGCCCGCACAGCGCCCCCCAGACTCAAGGCCGGACCCGCGACCGCGGCACAAATCAACACGCATCGCAAAAAAAATCGCGAAAGTTTTTCAGCAACTCGGGCGGGCATGGCGGGCTCCGGTGTTAGAAGGGGTAGAGCTGGCGGCAGACCTTTCGCCGTCCGCTGGGTAGAATTCGTCCGGCGGCGGCAAAACTTGGCCCGCCATTATACGATATAATGGATGCACTTGCCGGGGGCCCGATTCGGACCCCGCGGCAGAGAGCCGCCCTAGCTCGTAGACACGCCGCCCCAAAAACCTGGAACATCTGGAGGAACACGCCATGTTCCGATCCCTGTGCACCGTGGCTGCAGCCGGCGCAACCGTTCTTTGCATCACGAGCCTGGCCTATGCGCAAGGCCGTATGGGAGGCATGAGCAGCCAGAGCGCGTTCGGAGGCAGCAGCGGATTGCGACCGTTAGGCCAGGCCGGTTTCGGCGCCACTCAATTCGGCAGCGGCATGGGGTCCGGTGGCATGAGCGGATTCGGTTCCAGCGGCATGGGTGGCATGAATAGTTTCGGTTCCAGCGGCTTCGGATCCTCGTTCGGCGGCGGCGGAATGGGCGGGATGTCCGGCTTCGGAATGCAAGGCATGGGCGGTATGAATGGCGGCGCAATGGGCGGTCAGAACTTCGTCGGTCGCGACGGTGGAGACATGAACGCCGTCATGTCGCAAATGGGCCGCGCCGGCACTCAGTTCTTCAACTCAATGTCTCAGAACATGCGCGGCCGCAACAATCGCAATCGACAACAACAATCCGGCGAGGGAGAAGGCGAGAATGAGCGGCCCGAGATGCGAATCCGGCTAGAAGTCGGCTTCGCGGCGCCGCGGCCGGCACCGACGGCTTTGGCCCGCAACATTCAAACGCGCATTGCGCGGCTCGCGGTCGACCACAGCCTCGGTCAGCCGCAAGTTTCCGTGGAAGGCGACACGGTCGTCCTGCGCGGCGTCGCTGAGAGCGAAAGTCAATCGCTCGTGCTGGCGAATCTGATCGCGCTCGAGCCGGGCGTTCGATCCGTGCGGAATGAGATGACCATCGCCGCTGCGCCAGCCGTTGCCGCACCTGTCGCGACGACGCCAGCGCGGCCCGCTACTGCAGAAACGGCACCGGCGGCGAACTGACCGTAGTCGTCAGAGGCGTCGGCGGCGGAAGCGGCTGCGATGCCGGCTGCACGATTGTCCCTTGTTGCGGCAGCTGCAGCTGCCCCGTTTGCGGCGTGGTCATTTGTCCGGCAGTTTGCGCCGAGCTCCACGACACCATTCCGGGGTAAGTGCGAGGCGCAACTTGCGGCAGAGCCCGCTGTGGAGCTAGCGATTGCTCGTTGTCTATGGCCGCGAAGCCAAACCCCTGGCTTGTCGGCAGGTGCACCGTCGGCGTTGACACCGTGGGCTTGATGAGCGCCTGCGGCGGAAACGCCCCGGCGCGCGTGCTCTGAAATGCTTGAGGTTGCACCGGCTGCATCGCCGCGGGCGCAGCGGTTTGTATTGGCATTTGCGGCGTTGCCATGCGCTGCACGGCGTTTTCCGACACGACGTTTGCCGGCACGGCCGAGTGTGTCCCCGGCGACCCGGTGGGCAATCGATAATTCTGCGGCAGCGGAATGGAGGTCGTCGTCATCCGCCGCTCCGCCGTGCTCTCCGCCGCCGCGGCAGGCGCGATCGACGTCACGCGCGGATTCTGCTCGACGGCACTTTCGTAGCCGGCCAGTTGCACGCCATTTTCGAGCGCGCGGTTTTGCTGCACGCTCT
>DATFGJ010000637.1:0-4115 GCA_035249585.1 Lacipirellulaceae bacterium | reverse complement strand
GGCTACAAGGAGCCGGGCGATGTGCGCGGGCGCGAGCCCGCCAAGCAGCTGGTGGAACAGCACTATGGGAAGCAGACCGGCGCTGGCCAGTACAAGGGCTGCGACACGTACAACGACTTCCGCGAAGTGCTCGCGCGCGACGATATTGACGCGGTGATGATTGCTGTGCCCGATCACTGGCACGAGCCAATGACAATCGCCGCGGCCGAGGCCGGCAAGGATATTTACTGCGAGAAGCCATTGGGACTCACGATTGCCGGGCAACAGCGCATGATCGCGGCGGTGCGAAAACACCAGCGCATTCTTCAAGCGGGCACGCATGAGCGCTCCAATCCGATCGTGCGCAAGGCGTGCGAGTTGGTGCGCGCCGGCGCCATCGGGGAAGTCAAGCGCGTGGTGGCGCACGTCGGCCGGCACAACAAGGTCGGGCCCGGCCCGGGTTGGCAACCGATGCCGGTGCCCGATGGATTTGACTACGCGCTGTGGCTCGGTCCCGCGCCGGACGCGCCCTATCACAAGGACCGCTGCCTGTACAACTTCCGCTTCATCTACGACTATGCCGGCGGCCAGGTCACCAATTTCGGCGCCCATTCGCTCGACATGGCGCAATGGGGCCTGGGGATGGATGGCACCGGCCCGGTCTCGGTCGAGCACGTGTATGCCGACTATTTGCCGAAGGGCAGTTTGTTCGACGCCGCGACGCACACCTCGTTCCGCTGCCGTTACGAAAACGGCGCGGTCGTCGAATGCTTCACCGCCGAGCCCTCGGTGCGCTGCATCTTCGAAGGCACCGAAGGCATGGTGCGCGTCGACAACATGGGCCAGAATTTTTTCGCGACGCCGGCGTCGATCTGGCCAAAGGGAATTGCGGGCAAGGAGAAATATCATTCCGGCGAGGACCACATCCGGAACTTTTTGGAGTGCGTCAAGTCGCGCAGCGAGCCGGCTGCGCCCGTGGAAGTTACGCATCGCAGCGCGAGCGTGTGTCACTTGGGCAACATCGCCATCAAGTTGCAGGCGAAATTGCGCTGGGATCCGAAGCAGGAAAGATTCGTCGGCAACGGGAGCGAGGAGGCGAACACACTGATGGACCGGCCGGCGCGCGACGAGTGGAGCACGTAGCTGTTGGAAGAGAGAAAATATGTTGTGCGACCTGTCGGAGCGTTTCACGCCGATTGCTTTCCTCATCAGCCTTAGCGCAGGACTATTAGCGGCGGCCGCTAGCCTGTCCGACGAACCGGCTGCGACGGCGCCGAACACGGTGTATTGGGATGGCGTGCATCTGGCCGCCATTCGCGCGGCGATCTCTCAAGACGACCCGCAATATCGCGAGGTGCTTAAGCGCCTGCGCAAGAACGCGGAGATTTCGGTGAAGCGCGGGCCGTACTCCGTGATGGACAAGGAGGACGTGGCGCCAAGTGGCGACAAGCACGATTATTTGAGCTACGCGCGTTACTGGTGGCCGAACCCGGATACAAAAGACGGGCTGCCCTACGTGCGCCGCGACGGCCGCACGAACGAGGATTTGCTTGCCCGCGGCGACCGTGTGCCGATCGGCAAGCTGTACGACGACCTCGAGACGCTCGCGTTGGCCGGTTACCTGTTTAGCGAAGATCGCTATGCAGAGCACGCGGCAAAACTTGTTCGAACCTGGTTTCTGGATCCGGCAACGAAAATGAATCCGCACCTGCGCTTCGGCCAGGCGGTGCCCGGTAAGAATGAAGGCCGTGGTGCCGGGATCATCGACACGCGGCATTTCATTCGCGTTCTCGACTCGGTCGCGTTGCTGCAACAGACCAATGCGTGGACTGTTGAGGATCACGCCGCGCTCGCTGCATGGATGAAGGAGTATCTCACTTGGTTGCAAAACGATCCGATGGGGAAGGATGAGGCGAGCGAGAAAAACAATCACGGCACATGGTACGATGCCCAGGTTGCGGCAATCGCCATGTTTGTGGGCGAGCAGGCGCTCGCGCGGCAGATCATTGAAAACGCCAAGACGACGCGCATCGCCGCCTGCATCGAGCCGGACGGCCAGCAACCCGAAGAACTAAGCCGGAGCAAAGGCCTGCATTACAGCATCTTTAACATGTCGGCGATGGCCGTGCTGGCGCGCATCGGCGAGCAGCTCACGATCGACCTGTGGAGCTACGAATCGGAGGACGAGCGGAGCTTGCGCCGCGGGCTCGACTTCGTCCTGCCTTACCTCTCAGGCGAGAAAGAATGGCCTCACGAGCAGATCGACGAAGTGGACGTGTCTCCCAGCGAGATGGGGCTGTTCTACCTGGCCGCCGCGCGATACGAAGAACCAAAGTATTTGCAAGCGATTGACGGGTTCCGCGAACGCCCGAGAAAATTCGATTACTCGCGGCTGCAGTTCCCAGCCAAATGATTCGCCGATGAAAATGCGGGTGGCTGGGGGCGTCGCCCCAGCAATTCAAGGTCTGGAGCGTTGCCTCAGCCACCCGTCCGCAGCGCATAGCAACTTGTAATAGCCATGAAACTCGCGCTGAGTCTATTATCGGTGGCGTCGGCCGCGTGCGCCTTGTTTGCGGCCGCGCCTCACCACTCCGTCATTCCCCACCGCCAGGATATTCCGCCGAACGAGCCGTTTTCCGCGGAGGAAGCGCTGGAGCGGATGACCGTGCCTGAGGGGTTTCACGTCGAGCTCGTCGCCAGCGAGCCGGGCATCGTCAATCCGGTCGCTATGACGTTCGACGACCGCGGTCACATTTGGATCACAGAAAGCGTCGAGTATCCGCGAAAGCCGGCGGGCCGCGGGCGTGACCGCGTGAAAATCCTCGAAGACACCGATGGCGACGGGCGCTCGGACAAGATCAGCATTTTCGCCGACGGGCTGAATATCCCGACGGGCATAGCGGTCGGCTACGGCGGCGTGTGGGTGCTCAATGCACCCGATCTACTGTTCCTGCGCGAAGAGAACGGCAGAGAAACGAGCCGCGAGGTCGTGCTTACCGGCTTTGGCCGCACCGATACACATGAATTGCCTAACTCACTGACGTGGGGACCGGACGGCTGGCTCTACGGCCTTAACGGCGTGTTTAACCAGTGCAGCATTCTGTCGAACAACGGCAAGCGATACGACTTCAACTGCGCGCTGTGGCGCGTGCATCCGCGCACGCGCGAATTCCAAATCGTCGCCGAGGGCACGAGCAATCCGTACGGACTTGGCTGGGACAGCGAGGGCAGCGCGATCGTTGAAGCGTGTCATTGGGCCAACGACCATCTGTTTCATTTCGTCGAAACGGGCCACTACCAGCGACAGGCCGGCGCGTTCCCGGCGTTCGCCATGCCGCTCGGCTCAATCACCGATCACAGTCACCAGAAGACGGCCTATTGCGGGCTGGCAATACTCGACACGGATGCCTTTCCAGAGCAGTACCGCGAACTCGTGTGTATCGGCAATATTCACGGGGGCTGCCTGAACGTCGACCGGCTTCAGCGTGACGGCGCAACCTATCTAGCGCATGCGGAGCCGGACCTGCTCATAGCCAATGACGCCTGGTTCATGCCCGTGTCGATGAAGGTCGGGCCGGACGGCTGCCTGTATGTCCTCGACTGGTACGACCGTTACCACTGCTCGCAGGACGCGGCGCGCGATCCCGACGGCGTGGATCGGTTGAAAGGGCGGCTGTATCGTTTGAGTTATGGCGAGGCGCCGCGCGCCCTGAAGATCGACTTGGCGGCCGAGAGCGATGATCAGTTGATTGGGCGGTTGGCGAGCGGCAATATCTTCTTTCGCGAATCGGCGCAGCGCATTCTCACCGAGCGTCTGGCCGGCGGGCTTAACGGATCGTCGGCGGACAATGACGCAGTGCCGAAACGCGACGCGTTGAGTCGAAAACTCGAACGTATTGTTGCAGGCGACGCGGCGAGCTTTGATCAAATCTCCTTGTCATCAAGTCTCAGCAGAAAAGCGCGCTTGCAGGCGCTGTGGGTACTCATCGGCTGCGGTTCATTGGATGCTGCCTTCCATGAGGAGCTTTTCACGCACGACGACGCAGCGTTTCGCGCATGGGCCGTGCGGGCGGCGGGAAATTTCGGCAAAGTCACGGACGCAGTCCGCGAGTCGGTCGTCACGCTGGCGCGCGATC
>DATFGJ010000636.1:0-5114 GCA_035249585.1 Lacipirellulaceae bacterium | reverse complement strand
TTTTGGTCGATTGATCTCGATGGTAAGAAAACTAGGAAGATTGCCGACAGTCAACTGTTCACAGATACAAGTATGTGGCGGGCTCCCAAATGATGCGGCAACCTAACATTATCCGCCGACCGCATGAGCAGTTTGGCGTTTGTCATGAGTTGGGTTAGAATTGAACTGATTACTGCGGTGAGTTTCAGGCGACTGGAAGTAAAAGGTAATTATGAGTAAGCGTTTAACGGCAATCATCCAAGCCGAACCGCCTGGATTCGTGGCATTGTGTCCCGAACTAGACGTGGCAAGCCAAGGCGACACGATTGAGCAAGCGCATGCAAATCTTCGAGAAGCCGTCGAGTTATTCTACGAATGCGCTTCGGCGGAGGAGATTTCTGCTCGAGAAGGTGGCGACGTCTATATTACTCAGCTAGAGGTTTCTGTTGGGTAAGCTTCGTGTGACGTCCGGCAAGGAGGTTTGCGCCATCTTGGAGCGTCACGGCTTTTCCGAGGTTCGACGTCGCGGCAGTCATATTGTGATGCAATGCGTTGGCGATGATGGGAGCACGACAACGGTTCCAGTTCCGGATCACAAAGAAGTTAAGAAGGGCACACTACGATCAATCATCCGTCAATCGGGTGTGCCGCGCAGTGAGTTTGAATCTTAGTGGGCGGCCTAACAAGGCGTTGGTCGCCGCGGCGACACCCGCCGGTAAAGCCAGGTGGTTAGGCCGCTGTCGCGCCATTAGTTCACTCGCCGGACGGCGCGGCTTCGCCTAGTAATTCCTGCAAATGCGTTCCCAGGGCCGGGCCGCGGGCCGAGGCGCTGACGATGACGCCGTTTTTGTCGACCAGGATGGCGCGCGGGATTGCGGTGATGCCGTACTTGCGGCCCATGGGATGGTCCCAGCCTGTGGCGTTCGGGTCGTCGCTGAAGAGGGCAGGGAATTTGAAGCCCGTTTCGTTGACGTAGGCGTCAAGGCCGGCGCGGTCTTGATCGAGGCTTATGCCCAGCACTTCGAAGCCCTTGCCATGGTACGCGGCGTAGTTTTCCAGGATGTTAGGCACTTCAGCACGGCAGGGGCCGCACCAGCTGGCGAAGAAATCCACGAGCACGACTTTGCCGCGGTAAGAATCCCAGTCGAGCTTCGAGCCGTCGGTGAGCGTGCCTTCCAGCTCCAGCTTGTTTCCCGGCAGGCGGCGCATCGTGCCCTCCACGAGCGCTCCCATGCGCTGAACGACCGGTTCGCTGGAGGCGCGAAACGCGGGCAGCAGCTCGCTGATTGCCTTGGATGCGAGCTTGCTGCTGTCCTCGTCGCTTTCGAGCATGTCGGAGAAGCGGATGACCAGCTCGGCGCTGCCGCGCGAGAGGCCGTGCTTCTTGACGTCGGCCACGAAGCGTTCGATCGCGGCGGCACGCGTGGTGGAGTCCAGCTGATTCCACTCGCGAAGCTTTCGGACCAGGCGGAGTTGGGTAATTGATTCGGCGATTTCGGCGCTCGCGCTGGCTTGCAGATCATCGAAGAGCGCATCGACTTGCGGTCCGGTGTCAAACTTGCCCATCAGGCCGATCAAACGCAGCGACTCGGCGGCCATATGAAGCTGGGCCGCGGCCTGGTCCTTGGAAGTGTCGTTGACGACGGATTGCTTGGTGGCCGACACAATGGAAGCCGCCGCCTGTTCGTAGTGCTCGCGCGCGGAGGCGTTTTCGTTGGCGGCTTTGCCAGCGGCCGACTGTTTGGACGCAACGCCTGGTCCGTAGGCCAGCCATGCAAGGAACGCGACGAGGGGAATGGAAACGAGGGCCAGTAGTTTTTGTGACGTGGTCATGTGAAAACCTTGTTTCTTCGAGGCAGTTCGACGCGTCGGCTGCTTTCTGTATTAAGCCGCGTTGATTACCCCCTCCCCCAGCCCTCCCCGCAAGGGGGAGGGAGCAGGAAGGAATTTTGAGCAACGGAAAGGAGCAGGACTAAATTATAAAGAGTCTGGGGCGAAGGAGCGACCGGCCAACCGGCTAGGCCTTGCCGGCCATATCAACTGGTTTCGCCCAGGGTGCGGCCGCCGTCGACGGCCAGGCAGACGCCAGTAATGAAGTCGTTTTCCAGCAGGCTGAGGACCGCTTGGGCGACGTTTTCCGGCCGGCCCGCTCGGCCCAAAAGTGTTCCTTGGATCGCGCGGCGGCGCTCGGCCTCATTAACGCCTTCGGGCAACAGGACCGGCCCGGGCATCACGGCGTTGACGCGCACGCGCGGGGCCAGCTCGACGGCCAGCAAGCGCGTCATCGTGGGGATGGCGGCCTTGGAGATGAAGTACGCGCTGTAGTTGCGGTAGGGCCGGGCCACCGCCCAATCGCCGATATTAACGATCGCGCCGCCCGTTTCTTGCTGGGCCATGGCCAGGCCGGCGTGCTGGCAGCAGATAAACGTGCTGAGCGTGTTGACTTCGAAGAACCGCCGCAGGTCGTCGGCGCCGACCGTGTCGAGCGGCGTGGGCGACCAGATTGCGGCATTGTTCACAAGGGCATCCAGCCGGCCGAAATGGCGGCGGACGCGGTCGATCATCGCGCGCGTGGCTTCTTCGTCGCGCAGCTCGGCGCCGAAGGCGGCCGCCTCATGGCCGGCGCCCGTCAGCTCGAGAACGAGCTCCTGGGCGCGGTCGAGCGACGTGTTGGCGTGCACGGCGACGCGGTAGCCGCGCGCGGCGAGCTCGCGCACGATGGAGCGGCCGACGCGAACGGCGCCGCCGGTGACGAGGGCAACGGGGTGAGTCCCGAGGTTAGGCACTTTTGATCTCGGTCGCCGCCGCGACCTCGCCGGCCGGAGCGGATTTTACCGGCCATTGCTCGTCGCTGAGTTTCATGCGGTGAAAGTGGGCGATAATATCCCAGGCCTCGCGCGGGGTCTCTGCATATTCGACGAGTTGGAGGTCATCATCGTTGACGACGCCTTCATCGGCCAGTTGCTGGAGGTTGATCACCGAGTCCCAGTATTCGCGGCCATACAGGATTACAGGAATCTGTTGCATTCGCCGTGTTTGGCGCAGGCAGAGTGTGTCGAACAACTCATCGAGCGTGCCGAACCCGCCGGGAAAGACGACCAGCGCCGCCGCGCGCAGGATGAAATGGAACTTGCGCATCGCGAAGTAATGGAACTGGAAACACAGCTCGGGCGTGATGTACGGGTTGGGCTCCTGCTCGTGCGGCAGGTCGATATTGAGGCCGATGCTTTTTTGGCCGGCTTCGAACGCGCCGCGGTTGGCGGCCTCCATAATGCCGGGGCCGCCACCGGTCATGACCACGAGTTTGCTTTTGCCGTCGGCCGCCTCGGCGAGCGAAACGAGCCGGGCGAATTCGCGGGCCTCGTCGTAGTAGCGGCTTTTGGCCAGGATGCGCTCGGCGCGCTCCACGGTGCGGCTAAGTTTTGGGTCCTTGGGGTGGCGCTCGGCGTGCAGGCGCGCGTCTCTCAGGGCAGCTTCGGCCAGTTGCCGAGGAACGATCTGTGTGCCGCCGAAAACCACGACCGTGGCGTCGATGCCGTGCTCGCGCAACAGCGTCTCGGTCTTGAGCAGCTCCAGCTGCATGCGCAAGGGGCGATTTTCTTTCCGCCGGAGAAAATCGACGTCATACTCGGCCAGGCGGTAGCTCGGCGATTTGAGAATCGCGTCGCGGTTGGCCGCGACCGCTTCGGGCAGCGCTTCCGGTGGCACATCCGAAGTGCGCGGCAGCTCGTTATTTTCGATAGGCGCGGGAACCATGGGCGCGGTGAAACGCTCGCCCTTTGGTTTTGCCCCATAGCGTTTGGTCATGAAGTTTTGTCCTGAAATAGCTCTTTTTGGTCGCGCTGCGGCGGGCTTCGTCATTCTATCAGCGAAATTCTTGTCCTCGAAGGTGCGTTTTGCGGTGGGTGGCTGGGGCATCGCCCCAGTGTCTTCACGGCATGCTGGAGCGATGCCCCAGGCACCCGCGCGATCGGGCTGTGCAGGCACGTGCTACGTTAGCGTGTGCATCTGGCCCAGCTCCGGCAGGTGCACATTCCAGCCGCGCTCAGCGCGAAGCGTTTGAGCGAGTGACTCGGCACAAGGCACCTCGCCATGCACGAGAAAGACTTCTCTCACCGACCGGAGCGGTTCGAGCCAGCGCAAGAGGCCGGCGCGGTCGGCATGGCCGCTGAGGCCCGGCACTTGTTCGACCGCGGCGCGCACGGACACATCATGTCCGTGGATGCGAATCCACTTGGCTCCATCCTGGAGCGATCGGCCGCGTGTGCCGACGGCTTGGAAGCCGCCAAGCACGATCGTGTTGCGCTGGTGCGGCAGACGCTGCTTGAGGTGATGCAGGATCCGGCCGCCGGTCATCATGCCGCTCGAGGAAATGATGACGGCCGGGCCGCGGGTCTGATTCAATGCTTTCGATTCATTCGTGGTCCGGCACAGGCGCACGCCCTTTCCGTCGAGCGCGGGATGTGCCGGGTCGAGATCGCCTTCGCTGAGGTCATGGTCTTCGCGGTGCTGGCGATAAATCATCGTGGCGTCGCAGGCCATCGGGCTGTCCAGGTAAATTGGCACATCCGGAATGCGGCCGGCGCTTTTGAGCACTTGCAGCAGGTAAATCAATTGCTGGGCGCGTCCGACGGCGAACGCGGCGAAGAGCAGCACGCCGCCGCGGCCGGCAGCGCGCGTGACGACCTCGGCCAAGGCGTCGAGAATCGACTCGGGCGGATGATCGCGATCTCCATAGGTGCTTTCGCAGATGAGCCAGTCGCATTCGGGCGGCGGCATTGGATCGTGATAGAGCGGGCCGTCGAATCGGCCTACGTCGCCGGAGAACACGATTCGCAGAGCGGGCGTGCGGTCGCGCACTTCGACCTCGATCATGTTCGAGCCGAGCAGGTGGCCCGCATCATGGTAGCGCATCCAAACCTGGCCGGCAGGCGAGAACCACTGGCCGCGGCCTTGCGCTTCAAGCAGCGCGACGGTTTGCTGCACGTCACGTTCTTCGTACAGCGGCAGTGCCGGCTTGTGCTTGGAGAAGCCTTTGCGGTTGGCGTACTCGGCATCCATCTCCTGGCAGTGGGCCGAATCGAGCAGGATGATCTGGGTGAGCTGGTTCGTTGCCTCCGTGCCGAAGATGGGCC
>DATFGJ010000635.1:0-8001 GCA_035249585.1 Lacipirellulaceae bacterium | reverse complement strand
TCCTCGTAGCTCACCGGCTTGGGTTCGGTGAGCCCAAAGGCAGCCACATCCTTTTCCGCAAGTCCGTCGGCCTCGAGATTTTCTAAATCGTAAGGCAGATAGGTGCCGCGCGGCGGCCCGTCGACGGGCAGCGCCGTGGCGGAGAAATCGTAGCCGTTGCGCTCCAGCTCGCGTTGGGCCACGATGCGAAACTCGTCGCCGCGCGAGGTCAAGACGAGCGTATGGACGCCGCGGTCTTGGACCCGCCTGATGATTCGCGGCAAATCGGGTTGCGGCGGGTGCATGCGGCCGAGATTGAAAAGCAGCCCTTGCGCTTCGAGCAAGCCTTCAAATGAATCCGCCACGAGATGTCTCGACTGGGGCTCGTGATCGAGCAAGTACTTTTGCCACTCGAACCACTGGTCGCTGCCCAAATCCTGGTTCATCGCAAGCAGTGTGTTGTCGATGTCGAGCACCAAGAGGACGTGCTCGGGTCCGAACTCGTCGGCGTAGCGCACAACGGCGGCTGCCACATCGCGGAAATCGTCGCTGGCGGTGATTTCGCTCGACCGGGCGACGGCCACCCAACGGCCGCTGGCTGCGAGCGCGGCAACGCACGAGGCGAACGCGGCCCGCCGTGCGGCGCTTGACAGGCTACTAAACATCAGAGGCCGGATCAGGGTTGGGACGGCGGGCGCGAATATGGTATACCGCTCTAGCATAATTGCGCGCGCACGGAAATTGAACGCGCCGTGAGTGAACTATGGACCGCTTTCTGCAGCTCGCAATGGAAGAAGCGCGGCAGGGCCTGGCCGAGGGCGGCATTCCCATTGGCTCGGTATTGGTAATTGATGGCAACGTTGTCGGCCGCGGGCACAATCGCCGTGTCCAGCGCGGCAGCGCCATTTTGCATGCCGAAATGGATTGCCTGGAGAACGCCGGCCGATTAAGCCCGGCCGATTACCGCCGTTCTGTGCTTTACTCAACTCTGTCGCCATGCGACATGTGCAGTGGCACCGCGCTGCTGTATCGCATTCCAAAGATCGTGATTGGTGAAAACCGCACTTTTCGAGGGCCGGAAGATTACGTCCGCTCTCGCGGCGTTTCGATTGAGATCGTCGACAACCCGGAGTGTTACCAGCTAATGCAGGAGTTTATCGCAGCGCACCCGGAACTTTGGAATGAAGATATCGGCGAAATAGCTGGGAGCGGAGAGCAGGCAGCACGGAGTCGGAAGTGAGACGCTACAAGCGGCAGGGTGGATTGCCGGTGCAGAAGCGCTTGTAGCGCGTGATGCCCGTGCCGCGGCTCATTCGAATCTCCACGAGCGCGCCGCACTGAGGACAATACTCGGGTTCGCTTTCCCTCAATTCGCCCGACTCAGCTTTTTGCTGGCAGCTGGCGCATCGCTTCACACCTGGCAAAGCTTCCAGCCGCTCCGGCGGGATTGGTTGGCGGCAGATGTCACATAAGACGGCAGCCAGCCAGTCGTCCTCCGGTGCAGCTTCTGCCGGCGTTGCGATGAGACTTTTTTCCTTGCACAGCGGGCATGGCAACCGCGGTGCGGCTTCTACGAGAAGGGCCGCGATGACGTTCTCATCCGGATCAGGGTCGCGGCGCAAGAGCCCGAGAAGCCGTAGGCGGGCAATCGCCTCGTCGCGCCCGCAAACGCTCTGCCAACCGCATCGACGGCATTTAAGCTCGTACGCGAACACGAGAATTCAGAAGCCCCCTTCGTGGCGGGCTTTTTCATGCGCGGCGCGGTAGGATGGGGGCTGGGCCACGAACGTCTGATTAGCGCCAACATAGCAGAAAGGTTCGAGCATGAGCATGAAAACGAATCGGTGCCCTAAGTGCAATGGCGAGATGGTGCAGGGGTTCATGGTCGACTTTCACGCGGGAGGCAAGCGTCTCGTCATCAACTGGGTCAGCGGGCCGCCAGAGAAGTCCTTCTGGCACAAGACCGACGTGCCGGCGGAAAAGTGCGTTCCGGTGGGCGCCTTCCGTTGTTCGGAGTGCGGTTTCCTGGAGTCATACGCGCGGCCCGAGTTCGCTGCCCAGTAATTCCGAACAACGAAGCCAAGCTGCTGTCGCGGTAAGAAATCTTAGAAGTCCCACCACTTAGCTTACCAAGGCCCAAAAAAAGCGGCCTGGCGCCACCGAATCCATGTGGCGCCAGGCCGCGTCTGACCAAACCCTTCGAAACGCCGGTCGACGATCCGTGTCTGCGACGTAACGCTGCACTAAGTTAGCCGATGCCAGCCAACTATTTGCATCCCAAAGCCCTCTCCCCGAGGGAGAGGTTCGGTGAGGGTGCGTTTGTTCCCGCGCTCCCTCACCCCGGCCCTCTTCCCGGAGGGAGAGGGAGTAAATCCCCTATGCAACAAGCCGTACAGCCGCCGCCGACTCTTTTACCGCGTCGACGAACTCTTCAAAAATCCGCAGGTCCAGCGCGGAGGCCGTGTCCGCTTCCGGATGGAACTGCGTCCCGATGGCGAACCAGTCCAGCATGCGGCTCTCGATCGCCTCGATGATTCCGTCCGGGCAGCGGGCGGTGACCTCGAAGCCCTGGGCCACTTCATCGACCGCCATGTGGTGCATGCTGTTTACGCGGAGCTCGCCATCGCCGTAGACGCGCTCCATGAGCGAACCCGGCGTGATTTCCAACGTGTGGCGGTGCGCCGGATCAAGCGGATCGTGGTGCGGCAGGGCGCCGGGCCGGTCTTCGGGGATGTGCAGCATGAGGTTGCCGCCCAACACCACGTTCAATAGCTGCATGCCAGTGCCAATGCCGAACACCGGCAAGCGCTGCTCGGAAATTAGCCGCATCAGCCGGCGATCGAACAATTCGCGCCGCACGGCGAGCGGTCGGACGGTCGGATGCAGCATCCAGCCATCGCGCCGCGGATCAAGGTCGGCGCCCCCCACCAGCACTACGCCGTCGACCCTTTGCAGGACCAGCTCCAGGTCTTCGTCGTTATCCAGCGGGGGTATGACCAGCGGAATGCCCCCGACCTTGGTGATCGCGTCGTAATAGCCCGACGCCACGTACGTGAACGATGGCTTGCCCTCCGCACCGTTGACAAAATCAGCGTTCAATCCAATAACTGGCTTCGACATAACACGCACTCCCTTGTTTGGCGTCATCCCAGACGCATGGTCACGAGTCCCTCCACGACCACCTTGGCGGCCAATCCTAATGCGGCTCAGAATTGTCCCATGCCTCGCTCGAGCGCCGGCAGGCGCACGAAGGTTGCGATAGACCCAATTCATGGAGTCGCGGCCCGACGCCCGGTTGGCGCTTGCCTGAAGTCGTGCCAGGCCAAGAAGCGCCGCGCGCCGTGCTAGCAGGAATGGCCGGATGCCATGGTTCGTGTGCCGGTCTCTTCTCCGGCAGCCGGAAGTCCCTTTCCCCCGGCCTTGAAGAACTCCCTTCGTTATGGCCGTGTCGAGCGGCCTCGGGAATGCAAGTTGGAGCTACGTTAACGGTCTGTTAAGCCTTTTGCAAGTAATCGCGCATTTTGCGTTTTTCGCAGGCATGCTAGCACAATATCCTGTGCACAGTGACAAGTGTACAGCATTCGATTGCGGCGCGCAAAATCGTTTGCGCGGTGCCTTTCAACCGCTGCCGGACATCGCGCTTCGTACAAGTTCGTATCCAATCCAGAAGATGCCCGCGTCGATGAGCAGATGGCTTAACCAAGTGCTGTACAGCGAACCGCTGCGCTCATACAGCCAGGCCCAAAAAACGCCGCCGATCGCAACCGCCGAGGCGAACAGCCACGCCAGCCAGGGCACTTCGCGAAAGAACTCGCCGAGGGGAATAACGTGGTGTCCCGCGAAGGCAATCGCGGACACGAAAACGGCAGGCCAGAGCGGCACAAGTTTGCGAAGTTGCCGGAAGGCAAACCATCGCCAGTAATATTCCTCGAGCAGCGAGTGCACGATCGAATAAAACACGCCGAGGATTGAATACTTCCAAGTTGTGTCGATGCCGAACTGGGCGATCTTGTCGTGGATTTTCGCGGCCGCGAGTGTGAACACTCTCGTATCGCGCAATGCCAGGTGAAAGACTAGCCACCCGGCCGCCACGACGACGGCGCTAAACGCGGCGCCAATCAACAGCCCGCGCGGACCGGCGGGGCGCGTTCGCAGCGGCTCTCGCAATACGATCCAAACCCAAATAAGAGGAAAAGCAAACTGAACGCACTTCACCGCCACATAGGTCGCCTGCTGCACACCGCTCGAGTAGTCGGCGGCGAAGACGAAGTAAACCCAGGTGATGATGCTGGGAAATACCAGCGCGAAGATCACGCCGAACCAGCGGAGACCGGTGCGGTTATCCGCCGAATGATGCGTCCTTGGTTCGTTCCGATTCGTATGCATTGGCGCGATTCCTGGAAAGTAATGGCAGTCTAACAACACGCGGCCCAGGCGCGCAGGGCACAAACTCGCGGGGCCGTTTACCAACGAGCCCGATGCGGATATGTTCGAATTGGTGACTCGTGTATGAAAGTGCGGGCACTTCGTACGGGGTACTGAGTACTGAGTACTAAGTACTACGTACCAAGCAACCAAGTACCGAGTACTTAGTACGGAGTACTTTTAAGTCCCCTGTCTCAGCTGTCGACGCTATTGCTGCCTACTTCGCACTTCCCACTAGCAATTCTCCAAATCCCCATTCCAATTCCCTCCCGCTCATGCATTTCCGCCGCGTATGCCTGGAATCGTTCGGTTATACGCTGCCGGACGAGGTGGTCACCACGGCGGCGCTGGAGTGTCGGCTTGCGCCGCTCTATGAGCGGCTCCGGCTGCCGGAAGGCCGGCTGGAGCTCATGACGGGGATTCGAGAGCGGCGGTTTTTTCCGCCCGGCACGCGGCCCAGCAGCGTGAGCATTGAATCGGCCCGTCGGGCGATCGCGGCCAGCGGAATTGATCCGCATCAAATCGGCGCGTTGGTGCACGGCTCGGTGTGCCGCGATTTTTTGGAGCCGGCCACGGCGTGCCGCGTTCACCACGGCGCCGGCCTGCCGCCCGATGCGGTCATTTACGACGTTTCGAATGCCTGCCTCGGCATACTCAACGGCATCGTTCAAGTGGCCAATATGATCGAATTGGGGCATGTTCGGGCCGGCGTCGTCGTCGGCACCGAATGCGGGCGCGAGCTCGTGGAGAACACGATCGCCCATTTGAACAGCGATCATTCACTAACGCGAGAATCGGTGAAGGATTCCATCGCATCGCTCACTATCGGTTCGGCCAGCGCGGCAATCGTATTGTGCGACGAGGAATTGAGCCAGACCGGCAATCGACTCACGGCGGCCACCGTGTATTGCGACACGCATCATCACGAACTTTGCCAGAGCCGCGGCCTGGAAACTTTCATGGATACCGATAGCGAGGAGTTGATGCGGCGTGGCGTGGCGGCCGGTGCCGAAACCTTCAAACGGTTTCTTGGCGCCGCGGGGTGGCGGACGCAGCAGATCGACCGCACCTTTTGTCATCAGGTCGGCGTGGCGCACCGCAAGCTCATGTTCGAGTCACTTGGACTCGATCCGGCCATTGACTTCGCCACGGTGGAAACGCTGGGCAATACGGGGTCCGCGGCCCTGCCGGTTACTATGGCGATGGGCGTCGAGCAAGGCCGGTTGCGACCGGACGACCGCGTCGCCATGCTGGGCATCGGGTCCGGCATAAATTGCTTAATGCTGGCCGTTGAATGGAAAAGCAACCCGATCAGCGCGGCGAACGAGTCAGCTAAGGCCGCGTCATTTGCCCGCGCTTCGGGCTAGTGTAACACTCGCTCTGAACGTAACTAAGTCGCCAACAGCAACAGCAGAAGGACGACAATCGCGAGTGCCGCAGCGCCGACGCCGAGCCAGACGGCCAGCGATGGGCCGCGGCTCGGGGGCACGAAACCGGGCGGCTGCAACGGATTGAACTGAGCGCGCTGGGCGACTTTGCGCTTGATTTGCTCCAGCTCCGCGTCGTGCAGCTCCTCTTCGATAAGCGACCGCTTGGACGAGCCGGATCCGCCCTTCACCACATCGCTCGACGCGGCAAGTTCCATGGCCGATACCTTATCTGACTCGGTCGGCGACTTTTTCGCCGTTTTGCGCCGGGCAACGCCCAGCACGTCTTCTTCGTCTAATGGCGCGAGCCCAATCTCGTCGTCTGTGCCGCCGGGGCCGCTGCCTTTTTGATCGAGCTTCTTGGTATCGCGGTCGGAAACCGACACGGTCCGGCTGCTGCCGGAGGGCTTGCTCTTATTCGTGGATGGCGGCGTGGGCATCCCGATGGCGTAACGGCTGAAAACGCCGCTGCCTATGCCGCTGTCGTGATCGCGATCATCGAGCCGAACGCCGCCAATCGCGCGGCCGCGGTCGGCCAGCCATTCTTTGAGCCGTGCGGCCACGTCACCGGCCGACTGAAATCGCTCGTCCGGTTTCTTCGACATCATCGTCTCGCAGATGTCCACGAGCGAAGGCGGTGCATCGGGCCGTGCTTTGAAGATTGACTCCGGTTTAGCGGTTTGATGCTTCAAGAGCCGCTCGGAAATCGATCCTTCGGGAAACGGCGGCCCGCCTGTGAGCAGAAAATAGAGCGTACAGCCCAGGCTATAGATGTCGGAGCGATTGTCCGCCTCATGGCTGTTGAGCGCTTGCTCGGGGGCCAAGTAGTCGGCCGTTCCCAGCACGTTTTCCTCATTGGCCATGGTGAGCGAAGTCTGGTCATCCTCGATGAGCTTCGCCAGGCCGAGGTCGAGCAGCTTTACTGTGTTGTGTCGATCGACCAGGCAGTTGGCCGGCTTGATGTCGCGATGCACCAGGCCCATCTCGTGGGCGTGCTGCAGGCCGTTGGCCACTTGCGCGATGTAATCGGCCGCAGTGTCGTAATCGAGCGGCCCCTGGCCCGAGACCATCTGGTGCAGGTCCTGGCCATCGACATACTCCATGACGATGTAGTGGACGTCGCCTTCGTTGTCGATGTCGTAGGCGCGAACGATGTTGGGGTCGTCGAGTTTGGCGACGGCCCTGGCCTCGAGACGGAACCGCTCCAGGTAGGAGGAGTCGTTGACGCGATTCTTCGGCAGCACTTTCACAGCCACGCGCCGCTTCATGAGCTCGTGCTCGGCGAGGTAAACGCGGCTCATGCCGCCCTTGCCGATTTCGCCCAGCAGCTTGTACTTGCCCAGGCGGAAGCCCTTATGCTTGCCGGCCAGCAGCTTGTCGGCCTGCCAGCGCGTCACGAGGCCTTCTTCGACCATCAGGTCGGCCAGCCGCGGCTGATCGTCGAGGGTAGCTTCACCGTGGCGTGAGGTGATCTTTTCGAGAAACGACGTGAGCTTCGCCTCATCGACGAGGCCACTTCGTCGTACCAAGTCCAACAGCTTGTTGGCGGTCACGTTTGCCATCGATTGGAGCTTGCGCTCGATACGCCTCGCCAAATGGCGCGAGTGCCGACCGCAAAGCGGCCGGAATGGGGTTTACGCCCAGTTTCGCCGAATGCGACAGATAAGGTGTCGCCTACAATTTCTGTTCCGCCCGGATCCATCCCCCAACCATCTCACCCACGAACGGGGCCCAACGATCTATTCTACCCTCCTGGAAATGCCTCGCTGGCGGCATGAGTTGGCGCGCTATCGCCTGATACCGTCAAAATAACATGGCGAGAGGCAATCGACTAGCAGTTTTTTCGCCACGAGGCTGCAATTTCGCGTCGCGTTGCCCTCACGCCGCCTCCTTTTGAGGCCGGCCTATGCTGTAGCCGGCTTCTGCGAGGCCGGCTTGGACTTTTCGGTGCCGGCGCCGATTTAGGTTTGCCGGGGTCTCAGAACCCGGCTACAGGCGGCGCGCACGAATTCTTCATCAAAGTAATTCGTGCTCATGCCGGCGTCGACGACGATCCGCTGGGCGTTGATCCCGCTGGAGCGGGGGCTGAGCAAAAACGCCGCCACGTTGGCCACCTCTTCCGTTTGGACGGCCTGTTTGCGCAGGGTCGCCTGCTCGGCATACAGGTAGG
>DATFGJ010000634.1:0-6651 GCA_035249585.1 Lacipirellulaceae bacterium | reverse complement strand
GCCGGAGTATCGATTGGGCTGAAGCCGTAGGATCGGAACACGCGCCGCGCGGTGTCCATGATCCGCTCGCGCGGCAGCATCGTTTCCGGAAGATAGTCGCGGAAACCCTTCAGGGTTCGCGGTTGAATGAGAGGCGTGGCCATGGTGAGTAGGTGAGTAAGTGAGTAAGTGAGTAAGTGCTGGCCGGATACCTATTCACTTACTCACTTACTCACCTACTCACATCCTTACACGATAATGGGCAACAGCGGCGGCTTGGGGCTGCGGATGCTTTTTCCTTTTTTCTGCAGCACCGCCTCCTCGTACTCGGCGACTTGCTCCGGGCGTTCGAGGTAAAAATCGTACGTCCAATCGTCTTCGTATTCGCAGTCCTTGGTGGAGTATTCGCGGCAGATTTGCGGCCGCGTGTCATAAATGCCGCAGCGATTGTCGTCCTGCAAATGCCGGCAGGTTGTGTGGACCAAAAGGTACCAGTCATCATCTTCCTTGAACACCGTGGCCCGCTCGTGCAACAAGTACCAGCGGATGTATTCAAAATCCGTGAGGTCTTCCGGCGCTTCGATCGGCATGGCGAAATAGCGGCAGCACTTGGCTGTGCAATACTCGCACAGAACCTTCCCCTCGGGAATTTCCTTGCGCCGCGGCTTCGCGGTAGGGATGGTAGTAGCCATAAATCGAGGAAACTCCTATACAATTATTGGCGAATCGCAATCCAATAATAACGTAACCTGGTGGAACAGAACAGAACTGAAAACACGAAGTCACGAAGGACACAATGGACACAAAGGATACAAAGACCGTCTTCGTGCTCTTCGTGCCTTCGTGCCTTCGTGTTTGGCCGAAGGATTTACGGATGAGACAAAACTTGGAGGCGGGAAAGCGGAATTCACAGGCAATCTGCGGCTTCCCGCCGATCGCAGCGGCGGATGCGCGGGTGCTGGTATTGGGGTCGATGCCGAGTGTCGCCTCATTGGCCAAGCAGCAGTACTACGGCCATCCGCAAAACGCGTTCTGGCCGATCATGGGGCGGCTGTTTGGCGCTGGCCTGGAGCTGCCGTATGACGAGCGCAAACGCATCCTGCGCGAACGCCGCGTTGCCGTTTGGGATGTGCTGCGCCAGTGTCATCGCGAAGGGAGCCTCGACACGGCGATTCGCGTGGAATCGGAATCGCCGAACGATTTTGCATCTTTCTTCGGCGATCACCCGCACATCAACACAATCTTCTTTAATGGCCAGAAGGCCGAGACGGCCTTCCGCCGGCACGCGCGGCGTCAGCTCGGCGTCTTCGAGCGCGAGCTTGAATTCATCCGCCTGCCGTCGACGAGCCCGGCGCACGCCGGACGGAGCTTTGCGCAGAAGCTGGCGGCGTGGCGCGAAGTGAAGCTGGCCGTGAGTCGACGAATGGGATAACAGCCTTCGGCTTTGCCCGGGCTCGTTCTGTCGAAGGACGTTTGACGCTTACAAACCCCCGGCGGAGCCGGGGGCTGACGGGCGTCTTCGTCACGCCAGCAATTCGAGCGCCTTGCGAAGCATTCGCAGCACGCTCTCCTCGTCGGTGAGCTGCCGAATCTCTTCGGGTGTGAACCAGCGAAGATCGTGGGATTCATCGCTGGGCGAGAGTTCCTGCCCCGCATGGGCCACGAATAAGAAGCGGATGTCGTAGTGCTCGTGCTCATCCTCCACGAGTTGACCGGCCGCATCGTATCGCGCAGGGATCTGATGCACGTCCACGTCGAACGGCATGAGCACGCCGTCGATTGGCACGATGTCGAAAGCCGACAGGCCGGACTCTTCGCGCGCCTCGCGCAGCGCCACTTCATCGACGCTCCACTGGCCGTCCGCATGGCCGCCGAGCTGCAGCCAACGATCCAGCTTGCGGTGATGCGCGAGGAGAAACCGCCGGCGATCGGCCGAGGCGATCCAAGCCGCGCCCGTTATGTGGCCCGGCCGGCACGTGCGCTGGAAACAATCGGCGTGGCCTTCGACCAGCGAACAGATTTGGCCGACGATACCGGCCTCGGCAGGAAACGCCTGCCGATAACGGGTGAGCATCTCAAGCAGCGGCCGGCGGTGCATCGTTAGGTGTCAGGTGTCAGGTATCAGGTGTCACAAGCAGCATCCAATTATCTGCATTATGTCCCGCGTCTGACAACTGACACCGTTCGGCTGTGCTCACAGTCGAAGCCCGACACCTTCCGCACTACGGCAACACGTCCTTCGCCACCGAGCCCGGCCGGCGCGAATGAGTGTGCGGCGCAAAAAACCCGGGTGGCGGGTTGAGCAGCGAGTCGGCCTGGTATTCAACGTCCAGCTCGCCGGCCGAGTTGGCTATGTCACCGCCCACCAGCAACTGGCCGCGAACAAACGGCCGGTTCTGAAACACGAAGTCGCCTTCGATCGCCACCATGCCGCGAATCACCGAGGGATAGATGTCGTTCAGCTCGTTGGTATCGGAGCCGAACTGTTCGTGCGGCGCGCCGGTCGGATTGAAATTGACCCGCTGTTCGGCCTCGCTGAGTACGCGGTCCGTCGAGCTGATGCTGAACTGCGGAGCGCTGTCGGTGTCCACGAGCAGGGCCGGGTAGCCAGCCACGGCGGGCGTCCAGTGAATCGGACCGTGCGAGATTCCGGAACCCGGCCCCGGATTCACCAGCAGCAACGTGCCCACGATGCGCGAGCGCTCAATCGTCAGCCGCTGGCCGCCGCAATCGATCCAGTAGAGCCCCTGTGGATTGGGCGTGCCGACTAGGCCGCCGCCCGTGCCCGGGCCGAGGACTCGACGGAATATACGCCGGCCGGTGCTGAATTCTCGAATCACCAGGTTATCGACGAAGAATTCATCCGTTCCGCCCGAGCTCGAAGAGTCGCTGATCTTAACGAAGGCATACTCCAGGTCGCCGCTCCAATTCGGCACCGTCAGCCGGCCGGTAATATTGGCAGGCGTCATGAGTAAATCCAGTATTACCGTCACCCATGTTGCCGAAGCCGACGGCGTTGTGACCACCAGCTCGCCGGCATCGTTCGTCCCCTTGACATGCAGCGACAATCGAAAATCGCGGCTGCCGAGGCCAATCAACGCAGATTCGTTGAGAGCGACCCAGACATCCACATCGTACTGCTGGCCTGGCTTCACAAAATGTTCGATGCGATGAATTGCGCCGGCTTGCCAGGAGCTGCGGGCCGTTACTCGCAGGCTCTGGCCGGAGCGGCTCCAGATGGTCGACGCGCTCAGGGTCGCGGTGATGGCCGGCGCGCCCGGTTGTATGCCGGTCCAATAGATCGTGCCACTTTCGGCGCCCGGATTGTGATTTTGAACGACGTTGTTTGTGTTCGCGGGAGGAATGTTGTTTATAAGTATCTGCGAGCCGTTGTTGCGATAGAAATCGAACACGTTCGCCCAATTCGGCAATTTCGGCAGCTTGGCGGCGTCGACCTGCTGCGTCGTGCCGGCGAAGGTCGAGCCGCTGACAGAGGCTGCCTCCACGTCGCCGTAAACCTGTGCGCTGGTGGCTGTGACCTGGTTTGCAGTAATCAGCCCATTGGTGCGAAGTATGTTCCCCTGCACGTTGATGGTGTCCCCGGCCGCAATCGCCGAGCGGAGGCTGCTCAGCGCTTGAGACTGCGGCTCGACCGTGAGCTTGACTCGCTGCTGGGCGTCCCCGCGGTAACCAACGCCGACCATGACCACGGGGTCGTCGGGATCGTTCGCCAGGTTGCCGTCCAGCGGGTCGAGCACCTCCAGCGTGCAGGTGCCGGCGCCGGTGTCGCGCGCACTGAACCAGGCCCCGTGCGAGCGGGCCGTTCGCCAGTTGGACTCCTGTTTCATCGCAAGCAGCCCCATCTCAATGGCACTGTTGGCATTGAGCTGGGCCTGGCGAATGTCGGCAGAGGCCACGACGGCGCGGTTCTCGATGCGCTGGCCCACGAGCGCGGAAATCCCCAGCAGGCTGACCACAAGCGCGCTGCCCAGAACGGCGATATAAACGCCGCCGGTACGATTGGATTTAACTCTTCGCCACATAATTGCAATCCTTCAGCAAATTTTTAAACAGGAGTCCGCAGAGGTAGCAGAGAAGAGGTCATAATGGAGAACTGACTGAGTACGCGGGTACTGAGTACGAAGTACTGAGTTGATTGAGCAATTGCGGTGTCTACTCCACTCCGCTTTCCTCTGTACTCTCCTGATTCATAAGAATTTTGTTGCCGCTTTTGGCCGTGCTGGGCTCCCGGCTTCGCGGTCGCTACTCACCGCTGGCGCTGGTGCGAACGGCAATCTGCTCGACCAGGATCTCGTCACGATATTCGATGAATACACAAATCCGCTTAGCGCCTTGGTCGCTGAGGGCGGTCTGCGTTGAATCGGCAGGAAGAACGTAGTTGACCTCCACGCGGTGCCGCCAATCGTCTCGATCGGGCATCGGCGTGCCGTCGCGATAATGGGGCGGCGAGCGGTTCCAGCCGTCGTAGTCGTCGACATCATCGAACGCCGAGCGCGGCCCGCCTACTTCTCCGCTGTCCGGGCCCAAGCTGGCCGCGCCGCTCGGCTCGCTGTATTCCGCTTGCAGGATTTCCGACATCAACTCGTCGGCCAACCCGATGGCAACGGCCCGGTTGCCGATCGAATGCGACGAGCGAGTCGCCGCGCCCAGCGAGTTGAGCGCCGCCACGGCCATGACGCCGACGATCATCGTCGAGGCAACGACCTCAATCAGGGAGAGGCCCGCGCGCGGCCGTAGGGTGGGCACCGCCCACCGCAACGATGCGCATGGCCGTCCGTATTTCATGGTGGGCGATGCCCACCCTACTTTAATTGGCCGTAACGCGTACATCGGCGTAATCGAACTCCGCGAGGCTGGCATCGGGGAACAACGTGACAAACCGGTCGGTCGTCGACGGGGCAAAGACCGGGTACGAGTAAGTACCTTGATCCTCTTCGTTAACGTAAAGGTTCACGAGATTCAGGTGCGGGACAATCGTCAGGCGGAAAGTCACAAAGTCGCTCGACAGCCGCGGGCACGTGAACAGGGCCACCGAAGTGGAGTCCGACGTCTTGCCCAGCAGCGTGAGCGTTTGCGAAATGCCGTCCGGCTGCAATTTCAGATTTACCGTGAGCGGAGTGTGGAGGCCGTTTTGGCGGTCGGCGCTAATGCGCACGCTCGTTCCGCTGCCGCTCGAGCTGGTGTTTCTGCACCGGACCTCGACAATCGTGGTGTTCGTGAAGTCATTCGGCGGACGAGTCTCCAGCGCGCCGACGGCGTGCCAGACGCCATTAATGAGCGTCCCCTCGTCGAACGTTCCGCCGGCGGCCATGGCCCAATCCAGCGTGCCGTCGCCGTCGGCGTCGGTGATCGTCGGGTCGCGGTCGAAGTCGGTCCGCCAGTAGGATGAGAGCTGCTCCGGCAAATTCACCAGCGGCACGCTCGTGTCGACGCGGGAATGGCTTTGGTTGCCCGACTGCAGCACGAGCTGCACATGCGAGACGTAATTCCGCACAAGGTTATGAGTCAAGCCGGGAAGCGTGTACGTGCCCTGGACGCGGTAAAATATCTCCCGCGAGGGCATGTACTGCCACGTTGCGCCCGCATCGTTCGATTCGAACACGCCGGTGGGCACGTTGTCGACATATAAAAGCCGGGCCGCGTCGCCGCCGACGCCGGTCCACACAAGCGCATACTTGCGATGCAGCGCGAGTCCGCGCACCGGGCTGGGAAACGACACCTGTTTCCAGCTCAAACCGCCCAGTGTCGACTCGGGAATGCTCAGCTGTCCGAACACCTCGCCAGTCGGGCCATCGAACGTCCCGCCAGTGGAGCGCAGCTGAACGACCAGCGTTTCACCGGTGCTGCTGTTGTCTCGAACATAAAAGTGCAGTTTGGTGGCGTTCCAGCAAATGGCGTTCGCCGGAACGCCGACTAGCGTCGCCGCGTTGATGATTTGTGCGGAGTGACGGGTCGTACTAATGTCGCGCTCAACGCCAGTCTGCACGTCGTCGTTCCTGAACAAGACCGCTTCCGCCGTATCGCTTGTCGTGTTGAGCGTGGTGGTTTCAGGCTTCAGCACGTACGCCGCTTGGAATTGGTCAACCTGTTCGAGGATGGTTTTCGGCGCGCCGCCATTGACCGTCTTCACAAGCGGGTCACCCGGCGTGCCCGACCATTCGTAGCGAATTCGTTCTGCCCGGCAGTCGCCATCGCGGTCGGCGATCACGAATTCCAGCGCTTGAGGCGATTGGCCGATAAGCAGCGTGGCGTATTGCAGCTCATCGGCCAGCCAGCTTGCGACCTCGCTGGTTTGTGTTCGCACCGTCGCCGCCGACGGCGTATATGCTACCTGTCGGGCAATCAGCATCACGGAGCCCAGACCGGCCAGCAGCACGGCACTGCAGATCATCGCGGCGATCAGTTCCAAAAGCGTGTGGCCGCTGTGCGTAATCGATGGACGCCACGGCTGACTAGAAGCTGCTGTAAATCCCTCTCCCATTGGGAGAGGGTAGGGTGAGGGTGCATTGCGTACAGCCAATACACCCTCACCCCGGCCCTCTCCCAAAGGGAGAGGGAGGGTCGCAACCGTTCGTGAATAGCACTGCATTCGCGGGTTCATCGTGAAAAATTGCACAGCTTAGTTTGTTTCGAAAGGTGCAGCCACTTTGG
>DATFGJ010000633.1:0-7219 GCA_035249585.1 Lacipirellulaceae bacterium | reverse complement strand
CATTTTGCTGCGCAAAATGAGCCAGTCCCCGCCGCTCGGCGAACCGAATCTACTCAACTCGTCCCAGCTTGATATTCATCCTCCTCGAACTGGCGTCCAATAAAAAATGATGGGCCCATTGAGATGACGGTTCGCGAGCGCGCAGCGCGGGCGCCGGCGCTCCAATCGCCCTGGAGAGGGCGATTGAGCGCTCGAAAGCGCAGCGAGCAGCGCTCGGCTACGTCACCTCACCCGTCTGGGAATTGGCCGCACCCGGGGAACCGGTTTTAGCCCATTCGACAGGCTCAGGGCGAGCCTTCGACAAGCTCAGGGCGAAATCGGCGTGACGTCTCGATCGCGGCGGCATCCCGGACAGTCATTTTTGGCACGTGTACATTAGCACACTTAGTGGCCGGAAGCAAGAAGCAAGTTGTTTTTGAGATAAACGCGAAGAAAATGCGCGTGCGCGCTTGCGCGAAAAAAGGTTTGGAATCGGCCACGGAATGTGGTAAGGTCAACGCGGGTCGTGCTGCGACACTGGAATGCAATTGAGCCGCGCCCCAACCGACTCCAGCATAGAAGAACCTGCTAAAATCGAGCCATGAATCAAGTCGCAGCAATTGCACTGGGCGTATTATTTCTTTCGATCATGGTGATGCTCTGGTATTTCAAGAACCGCAGGCCGTAGGAATTCGCGCCAGAACCAAGCCACTTTGCTGCGAGCGGCTCTGGTTCGAAGTGTGCACAGAGGAAGCGAATGTCGCTCACGCGCCTTCGGCCCACGGTCGGCGTGCCAGCCGGTCCGCATTGGCTGGACCGGAGACCAGCCGCATCACCCCATGACCGAGCAGAATCATGACCATGTAGGTCACTGAAATTGCGAGTATTGGGCCGACTCCCTCGGCATAAGCGCCCCACTCGGGAAACCTGGCCATGTATCGATAGTCGCGAATTGGCCCGATGACCGCGGCGACGGCGGCGAGTGCGGCCAGTCCCTGCCAGCCGAATCGGCGGGCGATCCGCCAGCTAACGAGGTAGATGTAGGCACACAAAGCGAAATCGATCCACAGCAGCGTCAGGAAGTACGGCTGCCAGGTTATCGCCATGTGCCACCAGCCCGCCTTCTCACCAAGTGCGATAATTCCCAAAGCCGCTACGCCAAAGGCAGCTCCGCCCGCCAGGGCTCCGGCGATGCGCCGTGCCGTCGGGCGCGTGAAGAGTGCGATGACAAGAAACATCGCAAAGCCCAGGGCGTTAAATAGGTGAAGCTGATGCGTAGTCACACGTTTTGATCCCCAAGCGCTAGACTCATTTACCAAATCCTGAAAGCAGTCGCCGATCATAGCTGGTCGATCAGCGAAATGATACGGACCCGAGTTTTTTCGCGATCGCACCGCCGCGCACTAATGCAGCATCGGGTACGCAACCAAACCAACGAGAGCCGCAGCCAACACCAATAGCGGCTCGGGGATTCTTCGACCCGACGCATAGACCGCCAGCGTCGCCAACATCAAGCCCACTTTGAACAGGTCGGGGCGGCCTTCGTCGACAATCATTCGTTGGCCTAACACGACGACCGCTCCGCTGATGGCGCCGATGGCGGCGGCCGTTACTCCGTCGACAAAGGCGACGATGCCGGGCCGCTTGCCGTATTTCCGAAAATACGGGGCGGGAAGGATCGTAAAGAAATAGCAGGGCAAAAACGTGGCTACCGCTGCGATGGATGCTCCGCTCAGTCCAGCGACCAGATAACCAATGAATGCGACGGTGATGACGACCGGACCCAGCGTGATCATGGCCACGGCGACCGCGTCGAGAAATTGATCGTCATTTAGCCATTTATAATCTGTCACGACGCCGCCGTAGAGAAACGGAATGATGGCCAGCCCGCTTCCAAAAACAAACGCGCCGGCCTCTGTGAAGAAAACGGCGATTTGCCAAAGCGTCTGGTTGCTGGCGACGGGAACGGCGGGCAGCGACAGTCCAAGCGGCACGGCAAGCGATGCCGTGCCACTTAACCGCGGCGGAGTCTTCACCAGCCAGACCAGCAGCCCGCTGGCGAGCACGAGCCAAACCAACTCGCGCTGGGTAACAACCGTCGCAACGGCACTGGCCAAATACACAAGCCACAGCAGCCAGTCCTGGCCGATGGTTTTGCGAGTCAGTTTGTAGGCACTATAAGCGATGATGCCGATGACCGCGGGCGCAACGCCATAGAATACGGCCCGCATCCATGTAAGACCGCCGTACCCAACGTAAGCCCAGCCTAAGGCCAACACCATCAGGAACGATGGCAAGACGAATGCAAGCCCGACGAGTGTGGCCCCGAGGACTCGGTAGTGAACGTATCCAATGTAAATTGCCAATTGTGCAGCAAGCGGCCCAGGCGCAAGTTGGGCCAAAGCCATCCCTTCTCGGTAGTCCGGTTCAGCGATCCAGCCCCGCCGCTCGACAAGATCGCGGTGCATGTATCCGACCAGCGCGACCGGACCGCCGAAGCCGTACGTGCCCAGTCCAAGGAAGTAGGCCACCAGCTGCCCAAGTGAATAAGGCGGACGATCCATGGCGAAAGCATATAGCGGGCAAACAAAAGTCGGCAGATGAAAAAGAGTAAGGACTTTCGTTACAACCTGGACTCAAATTACCAACAACGACGTGCTACCGGCATTGCCGCTGCTTCTGTGGGAAACGGCGAGGGGTTATTGAGCGCGTTTGAGCACGAACTAGCTTGCACTCGAACGGAAGATGCTGGAGCGTTGGACTAGACATCCGACTGCAAGGCCTTCGCCAAGCAGCGCACTGGCAAAAGCAAGTGGTACCCCGTTAAATCGCGGCAAAATCAGTTTATCTCGTTTTTATTCTGACGCCGTTGCTTCGTTTTCTTCGGCCAAATTTGGCCCGGGGCGTCGTAGCCGCCGCGTGCTAGGCTTGTAGGACCGGCTTCGTCAACCGGCGCAGCAGCGAAACCATTTTGGAGCACAGTCATGCTCGGCAAGCTTTTTGGAAGACAAACCGCAACTCAGTCGACGCTCGTCGTCGCCCAACTCAACGACCGGGTGCAGCCCATGGACCGGGGTTCGTTGTATGAGGATCCGCTCCAGGAAGTGTTGGAGAAGCATCGCGCCGGCGGCGTCGTCGGCGGTGGAACGATGCTCAGGGCAGACAAGGAAATCGACTTTTGCGATATCGAAATTGAGGTCCGCGAGCCGGCCGCGAAAAACATCGCGCTCATTAAGCAAACGTTGGAAGAACTAGGAGCGCCCAAAGGTTCCAAGCTTCGTCTCGTTGATCAGGATGAAGAGCTCTCGATCGGCAAGAACGAGGGAATGGCCGTTTATCTCAACGGCACCGATCTGCCGGACGATGTCTATGCCGAGTGCGACGCCAATTTCGTTTACGACGAATTCAACCGCCTGCTGGGCGACGACGGCCAGATCCACAGCCACTGGCAAGGCCCGACCGAAACGGCGCTTTACATGTACGGTCCATCATTCGAAACGATGAAGAAGCGCCTGGCCGACTTCCTGGGCACGTATCCGCTCTGCCATCGGGCACGAATCGTGCAGATCGCTTGACGACGGGCCAAATGCCGGCCGATTTTGACCACGGATGTCACGGATAGCACGGATTGATTGGCGATTGAATATGGCTACATCACGATTGGCGTGATCGCAGCTATCCGTGACCATCCGTGCTATCCGTGGTCGTACGTTGTATATTTCAGCAGCGGGCCGATTTGCGTTTCTTGCCGATCGAGCCGCGTTTTTCAGCCTTTTTGATGTAGTCCGGCGCAAACGGCACCTTGCACGCCGTGTTGCCCATATCCACGGTGACAATGCCGATCCGCTCGCCCGTCTTCTTCGCCAGTGCATTGAGGCTCTTCACATAGATGCCGACCGCGATTACGAAGCTGTTCATTGCATACCGGACGCGGTTCGGCGCATCCTCAATCCTTTGCTCCACGCGCTCGACGAGTTTTTTGATCGCGTCCAGGTCGAGATTCGCATCATCGCGAATCGCCACGATGAGGCCGAGCGTGTCCCAGCCGGCGGTGGCCACGTTTTCCTTGCCGGAGTCGATCCACTCCAGGCCCAAGTCCCAGCCGTGCTTGCTTTCAGCCGCCACGCCCGCCACCGCGGTTCCGCAAATGGCAATGCAATTGGATTTCGCCACCCAGTTCCGCAAATCCTTTTTGGTCATCTTCTGGTCATCGGCAATCAATCCGGCCAGATACTGCGCGTCATACACGCCCGTGTCGTAGAGGTCGAGCGCCAACTGATAATCCTTCTTGATGCGCTTCTGGAACTTCTTCAGCTCCTCGATCTTCACGCCGTACACCGGTTCATTGATGCCGTGATTGAGGATTACCTTCTTGTAGGAATCGGTGCCCAGCGTTTTGAGTTGCTTGAGGATTTCGGCGGCTGACATATTTGGCACTCCCATGATTCAACAGGCGACGTGGTACAAGGCATCACTTTAACCCGAGCTTCTTGCCCGCGGCCAGTAGAGCGACTGATTCGCGAATGCGTTTTTCGCGCGTTTCTGGTCGCTTGGCTAGATGAATCCAGGCCACGAAATGGCGGCGATACGTGGGCGCCAACTGCTGAAAAAAACGCCACGCCGCAGGATTCGCCTTAAGCGCGCGAGCGATGTAGGCCGGCAGTTCGGGAATCTTCGGCTTGGCGGCGTACGGGCTGCCGGTCGGGGCTGCGGCGATCCCGGCCGGCGCGAGCAGCCCCGCCTGTTTCAGCTCCGCCCAGCGCTGCCGATTGATTTCCGACCACTTGCTGCCGGGCTTTCGCGGCGTGAGCTTGCGTGCATACCGCTTGTCATCCAATCGTTTGATGAGACTGTCGATCCAGCCGAAGCACAGCGCCTCGCGAACCAGATCCTCATAAGATAAGCGCTTCGGGCGCGTATCGCCTTTGTAAAACACGAGCCACACGCCGGCGCTCGATGCATGGTTCTGCTTCAACCATCGGCGCCACTCCTGGCGATTGCGAACGTCCAACAGTGTGAGGTCGGTTGGCATTGTCGTCATTCAGTGTGCGCGTTTGCCGGCCTGCAATTGTTCAAGACTCATTTTAATACGCACGTTCATGGATCGAGAACGATTAAACCGCCAAGAACGCAAAGGCCGCCAAGAGAAATACATTCGCAGTTTTCGTCCTCCTTGGCGAGCTTGGCGTCCTTGGCGGCTACATTGTTGGGTATTCGTATAAGCCTGGCGGCCAATGCACTGGTGGGCGTAAATGATATGATGATGGCAGCGTTGGCACCGTTCTTATCGTCGGGGAATCGCAGTGGATACTCACGCCGGTGCGCGACTGATTGAGCGATTTCAGCTTGTGGCGCGGGCCGCGAGTGCCGCGGTCATTGTCGTCGCCTGCCTGGTCCTGGTCGGCTGGGCGCTCGACGTGGAAACGCTGAAGACCGTTCTTCCCGGAAAGGTGGCCATGAATCCCGGCGGCACGGCCGTCGGCTTTTTGCTCGCCGGGAGCGCCCTGTGGCTATTGCTGGCGCCCGATTCCGCGCGGCAGAGACGTATCGCCCAGGCGCTCGCCGCGGGCGTCGTGCTCATCGCCATCGTTCGGCTCGCGGGCTACGCCCTCGGCTGGGACAACGGCCCAGACCGCTGGTTATTCCGACAAAGTCTTGATCAATACGAGACACCCAATCGCATGGCCCCCAACACGGCGGCCTGCTTTCTGTTCTGCGGGCTGGCGCTACTTCTATTAGATACAAAATTGCGGCGAAACTATCGCCCGGCGGAGGTTTTGGCGCTGGCATCAGCGCTGGTGGCGCTCGTGGCCATCATCGGCTATTCCTATAGCGCGCTGAGCCTGATCGCCATCCAATCATTCATTCCCATGGCGCTGAATACGGCGGCCGCCTTCGCGCTCGTCAGCGTGGGAATCCTTTGCGCCAGGCCGGCAGAAGGTCTGATGGCGACGATCAGCAGCACGGGCGCTGGCGGTGTGATGGCGCGGCACCTGCTGCCGGCGGCGATTCTCATACCGGCATTCGTGGGCTGGCTGAGGTGGTACGCCCAGCAGCATGAAATTTTCGAGCAGGTGGTGGGCCTGTCGCTGCTGGTCGTGACGAACATCGTCGTCTTCAGCATTCTCATCTGGCTGAGTGCAAGATCGCTCAACCGCGCCGACACCGAGTTGCAGCAGGCAAGAAAAGTCGCCGAATCGGCCAACCGCGCCAAGAGCGAGTTTCTGGCGAATATGAGCCACGAAATCCGCACGCCGATGAACGGCGTCATTGGCATGACCGAGCTGCTTCTCAACACCGAGCTGACCGGGCAACAGCGCGAGTATGTGAAACTCGTGCAAAGCTCCGCCGACGCGCTGTTGGCACTGCTGAACGACATTCTCGATTTCTCCAAGATCGAAGCCGGCAAGCTGGAGCTCGATCAGGCGCCGTTCCAGCTGCGCGACACGCTAGGCACGATCGTGCATTCGCTGGCCGCGCGGGCCGCACACAAGGGATTGGAGCTGGCGGTGCGCATCCGGCCGGAAGTTCCCGATGACCTGGTCGGCGACGCCGGCCGGCTGCGGCAGATCGTTGTCAACCTGGTGGGCAATGCCATCAAATTCACGGATAAAGGGGAAGTTGTCGTCGAAGTCGGCCTTGAGAGTAATTCGAGCAGCACCGTGCAAATTCACTTCGCAGTGCGCGATACGGGCATCGGAATCGCACCCGCGCAGCAGCAGCGAGTCTTTGAATCGTTTACGCAGGCCGATGCATCGACGACCCGGCAATACGGCGGCACCGGGTTAGGGCTGGCCATCTCATCGCGCCTGGTGCGAATGATGGGCGGCAGAATCTGGGTCGAAAGCGACATCGGCCGTGGAAGCACGTTTCATCTCACTGCGGAGTTGGGCCGGGCTGAGGAATCGGTCAAGAGCGCGCCGGCCGAGCTCGCCACGTTGCATCGACTCCCCGTGCTTGTCGTCGACGACAATCACACGAATCGAATCATTTGCGAGGAAATGCTGGCGAATTGGGGGATGAGCCCGGCGCCGGTCGCGGGCGGCCGGCAGGCGCTCGAAGAATTTGACCGGGCTGCTGGCGCGGGCACGCCGCACAAGCTCGCGCTGATCGATGTGATGATGCCCGGCATGGATGGTTTCGAACTCGTGCGCGAACTTCGAAGCCGCCCTTCGGCTCGCGGGCTCGCGATCATCATGCTATCGTCGGCCGCGCGGCCGGAGGACAAGTCGCGTGCCGC
>DATFGJ010000632.1:0-4552 GCA_035249585.1 Lacipirellulaceae bacterium | reverse complement strand
CTTCCGCCACACGACGTAGTCGGCCGCGTCCACCGCGCCGTCCGCGTTGAAGTCGCCCGCCAATGGCGCTGATTGAGCGGCGATGCCGATCAGCATCGCGTAGCGACCGGCTTCGATATGATTGCCCGCGAAGTCTTCATCCTGATACCCGGTCACGCCGAGATAATAAACTCCATCAGCCGGAATCAAGGCCCGAATTCCGGAGCCGTAAAGCTCTGGGAACCCGTCTTCATCCGTAACATAGGGGCTATCGCTGGCGAGCAATGGATAGATCGGACTCTCCGAGTCATCGCCGGCATCATCACCCACAATGAGCTCCGTTCCGCTTTCGTCGAACAACCCGAGTATCGTATCGGGGGAGCGGAATGAGTTGGGCATTTCGCCCAGCGGTGCCGTCATCGCGCTTAGAAATTGTCCCTCGCGAAGGTTCAATTGGTAAAAGTCAACGTCACCGGCAAGCAACTCGCCAATGCCAATTTGAGCGCTGAACGCGGCGCTGGAAATCGAATCCGCGCCGGCCCGCTCGTTGTTGGCAGGATCCGTGTCGACAAACGCTCCGCCGGGATTCTCGGCATTGAAGCGGCCAAGTGTCAGGACATAAGGCCCGGCTTCGACGTGCGGATCGCCCGAGGCGTTGCCATCTAGCTCGTAATCCTCGAACCCCGTGACACCGATGTGATAGGTGCCGGAGCTTGGGGCCACAAACCGAAACATTGAGCCGCGGCCCATGCCGGTGTCGGGTGTTTCATTGGAGCCGTCATCGTCGCTGAAAGTCAGGGGGACGCCGCCGGAGAAGACGCTAGCCATCGTATCCGGGACGTCGAAATCGGTGGGCAGGCTGGCGATCGGCGTCGTCATGCCAAGCAGCGTATCGCCCATGGTCAACTCGACCGTGAAGAAATCGACGTCGTTGTCAGGGGCCGCCAATGCGGCCGCGTTGCTAATCGCGCTGCCGGCGGGAACCGAGAGCGCGTCGGCGCTCGATTGAGAATCGTTGGCCGGGTCCGTGTCGATTTGGGCGCGGGCGCTCGTCAAAGATATCAATGACACAAACAAAGCGGCGATGCATCGGCCCGTCGGGCGAAGAGAAGACATCAAAGGCTGTTGGAAAAACGGAAAATGGGCCATGTAGAATCTCAAGGTTACGGTTCGCCTGCCGGTAAGTCGTCGTTCAACTAATAATCGGCGCTGCAGAAAAAAGCAAGCAGCCGGCAGTTCGAATCGGGCTTGAAGTAATGGAAGGTTTATACGCGCCAGCAGATGATTAACTGCATTCGGTACGTTGTTCAACACACTGCGCGAGGCGGTTTGAGGCCGTAGCGCGTATGGAAGTTGGATTCGGCGTGGCCGGCGGCGCTAAGCCGATGCTTTCCTTACCACCATCGCGATGAGCGCAAAGAACGGCATTAACATCGTGAGCGTTGCCGGTTCTGGAACCGCTGACGCAGTACTCGCGGCGTCATCCGGTTTGCCGAAGTTTGCCCGCCAGTCGTTGTAGTCGCCTTGGTCGTAGAGCGTGCCTTCGTTCTTCCGCCACACGACGTAGTCGGCCGCGTCCACCGTGCCATCCATGTTGAAATCACCGGGCAATGTCTCGCGTGCTTCGGCGACTCCGACTAGCAAGGCATAAAGTCCGAATTCGGGGTGCAACCCTGTGAAGTCGACGTCATCGAAACCGGTCACGCCCAGGTAGTACACGCCGTCGGCGGGAATGAGCGCCCGAATCGCGGAAGCTAATGACGGGTATTCATTATACGGGAAATCGCTGTTCAGCCTGTCATCCAGCTTGCTCTCCCCGCCTTCGCCAGCATCTTCGTTCATGACAAGCGGCGTACCGCTCGCATCGAACAGGCCCAACAGCGTATCGGGAAAATCGAATGTAAACGGCAAGTCATCGACCGGCCCGGTGATCGCACTCAAGACCTGCCCCCGCGAAAGATTGAGACGGAAAAAATCCACGTCCTCCTCGAGCAAGTCGGCCACGGCTATCGCGGCGCCTGACGGGCCGAGTGAAATCGCATCGGCGCCGGTTATGTCGTCGTTGTCCGGATCGGTATCGCTGAAGTTGCCGCCGATATTGGCCGAGTTAATGCGGCCGGCCGTCAAAATGTACGCCCCCGACTCCTCATGGAAATAAGTCGATCCGGCCCCGTCGAATTCATAGTCCTCCCACCCAGTTACGCCGATGTGATACGTGCCCGCGCTGGGCGCCCAGTAGCGGAAAAGCGAGCCGCGGGTGTCCACTTGGGGCAGTTCGTCGGCAAAGTCGTCGTCATTGAAAGTCTGCTGCACGCCGCCGGAGAGCACGCTGGTGAGCGTGTCCGGCACATCGAACGACGTGGGAAGGTCAGCGATCGGCGTGATCATGCCGAGAAGCACATCATCCTGTTCAAGTGACACGGAGAAGAAATCCACGTCGTTGCCGGGCTCCGCGAGGGCGGCCAGGTTTGCCAGAGCGGAATCGGGAGCCAAATTGAGCGCGTCAGCAGTCGCTTGGGAGTCGTTCGTCGGATCGTTGTCGATTTGCGCAATAGCGCTCGAGCACGAAGCAACGGCCACTAACACGCCCCCGACGAAGGCGCGAAAAGAATGCGGCCGACCGCGGGACGCCCATTGAAAGAGGCTGAGGAGACGCATGGGTGCCTCACGATGCGGAATCCTGATCGGGTGCCAACGCTGATCCTTAATAATCCGTGCTGCTGCCGTAGAAAGCAAGCGCCGCGAGGCCTGTTCGCTTTTTCACGAGCTGGACGATCCGGTCGACTTCGGCGTCGGCCAGCGGCGTTACGTACGATTCGGCCGGACGGCGGGCGATGGTGTAGATTTGCACGAGCTTTAGCTGGCCGCCCGCCGCAGTTATTTCGTTCAGTCGATCGCAAAACGCTTCAAGCTCGGCCGCGGGCGGCGGCTCGCCCGCGACCCGCATGAAAAGCGATTGAATCACCAGCGGCCGAACGCGTGCGGCCGACGTGATGTTGTCCAGAATCTGGCGGAACGGAATCGGCGTGCGCTCGATGAGGTGGTAATACTCGTCCGTGCCCGCTTCCAGCTTGGCCCAGATCTCGCCGTTGTTCCGATCCAGAATCGCAAGGCCGCGCTCAACGTGCGGCCGGTGGAACATGCTGGCGTTGGTGATGAGAACCATCTTCAACGACGAATGACGAATGTCGGATGACGAATGGGGAGGGCTCTCGGCTGTCGGCTGTCGGCTGTCGGCTTGAATGTCTGGCCGATAGCCGATAGCCGATAGCTGATAGCCTTGGCCGCTGTCGATTCTCGATTCGAATTCCCGCTTAACTTCAGCACACCGCGCAATAATCTCATCAAAGTTCTTGTACGTCGTCGGTTCGCCGTCGCCGGAGAAGGCGATGTCGTTCAGTCGGCGCAGGTGCGGGGGCACGTCGCGGAACGTCGGGCTCTGGTAGATTGCGCCCGAACCGACCAGCTCCAGCGTTGCGCGCAGCTCCTCCAGGAGGGCCTGCATTTCGACAAACCGCGTTTCGCTTTGCCGGGTGCGATCGACCTGGCAGTAGATGCAATCGAAGTTGCAGATCTTGTCGGGGTTAAGATTCACGCCGATCGAGATGCCGCCGCTGCGCCGGCTGAGCACCGGGTAGACGAACCGGTTCTCGTCGAAAGTGCGGGCATGATCGGTGTGGAGCTGGTGGGTGGACATGGGTAAGAAGCAGGGCAAGCGTCAATATGCCGGGGGTTTGGCATCGTCCGCAAGGGCGAATCTCTGCTAAACAGCTTTCAAATTGTGAGCAGCTCAGTGTCCCCGAGGCCGTCAATTCATCATACGGTGCGGCATTTGGCCAAGTCGAGTTTGAAGGCCCAAACACTACCGCCTGTCGCCCGGATTGCGTTATGCTAAAGGCCGCAATACAGGGGAATAAACCGCCCGGCTGCTGCGAATGGCAATGCGCCGGCGGCTAGCTCAGTTGTCGGCGACGCGACGAACAGGAGGCAGACACCATGTCAACCAAACCGGTTCAGAGATCCGTCAATGTAGCAGGCACACTCCGTGTGCCGTCCGCCTGCCAGAGTAAATCGGAGTGCATTTCGCGCACCGCCGTTAGCGCACCAAGAGCGTGCTTTCAACGCGGATTTACGCTTGTCGAGCTATTGGTCGTGATTGCGATCATCAGCACGCTGATTGCACTTTTGCTGCCGGCCGTGCAGCGGGCGCGGGAGTCGGCGCGGCGATCGAGCTGCCTCAACAACTTGCGGCAGCTGGCGCTTGCCACGGCGGAATTCGAGGATCGCTACCGCCGCTACCCGGGTTTGTTTGATGAGATGCCGATCCAACAGCGCTCATCCGGCTCCAGCGAAAGGTTCACGACGTGGGCGGTTCTGCTCCTTCCCGATCTGGAGCGCGAGCCCGTGTGGCGTGCATATGCCAAGGGCGACCGGCCGATTCCCAAAATCTACATCGAGCCGTTCTTGTGTCCCAGTGATGCGAAGCGGGAGCGCGCAGGAGCCGTGTTGACGTATGTCGCCAACGGTGGCATGGCCGGTCAGGCGAAAATCCAACGTCCGAGCAACGGACCGT
>DATFGJ010000631.1:0-6304 GCA_035249585.1 Lacipirellulaceae bacterium | reverse complement strand
CGCTGGATGGCAATCCGAACACTCATCTTTCCGTTGCCGGCTACAACGCTGATCATCGCGCGGTTGTAGTCCAGTACAACATTTCCGGCTGCTCGCTAGTTGCCGATCTGAACAGCGACTGCAGTTTGGATTCGGCCGATTGGAATATGTTCCGAAACGGGCAGTTCCGCGACCTGACCGGTCTGACGCCCGCTCAAGCATTCGCCATGGGCGACCTCAACGGCGACTTCCGCAACAACCATGCCGATTTTGTGATCTTCAAGGACGCATTCGAAGCGGCAAACGGCGAAAACGCCTTTACGGCGCTGTTCGCTGAGGTGCCGGAACCGTCGACGATTCTTATGGCGATCGTCGTTGCAGGTGCGGGACTCATGATAAGGCGCGCTGGTCTTTGAGCTGAACGCCGCTCAACCGCCGGCGGCGCGCTTCCGTGAGCAAATAATGGATCGTTTCCGCCGCCGCCTCATGTGGCAAGCCTTCAGGTCGAATGTTCGAGACGCAGTTGCGATTGGCGTCAGTGTTGCCGGGCGCCGGGTTGTAAACAAGGTAGGCCCCCAAGCTGTCGGGCGATCCTAAACCTGGCCGCTCGCCGATTAACATCAGCGCGAGGTGCGCACTTAGCACCTGGCCTACTTCATCTTGCAGCGCAACGCGGCCGAAGCGCGCTACAACGATCGGCGCGAGCCGCCAGGCGCCCGCGCGCAGCCGCTGCAGAAGTGCCGACAGCAGTGGAACAGCCTGCCGTTTCACCGCCAGCGCCGAAAGCCCGTCGCTGACAATGATCGCCAAATCGAATGCAGCTTGCGGCCGCGGCAGCTCTTGCAATTTGTAACGCGAGCGCTCATCCAGCCGACGCCCAAGATCCGGCCGCTGCAAATACGTATGCCGGTCGCCGGCGGCGCTATCGACAGCAACGACCTCAACACCGAGCGCCCTGAGGTCGGCCGCCAGCCGCTCGGCGTCGAACGCGCAGTGCACGGCATCGCGCGCTGCCGCGTGGGCCGATTTGAAGTCCAGCCATTCACGCGTCGGTAAGCTGCCGCCGGCACGCCCCAACGCAATGCGCGCGGGCGTTGCGCTTTTTAGATTCGTCCATGGATCACGTGTTATAAGGGTGTTACGCTCCATAAAGCGCCAGCAAGGATCGGAATGCAATCATGGTTTTGCAACCGCCCCGATCAATCGGTGCTGCGGTTCGATCGGCAATAATCGCGTGCCGCCGCGCGCGATGCGCATCTCCTCCAGCCAGGCCTCGAACTCCGGCGCCGGCCGCAGGCCCAGCAGCTGACGCAAATACTGGCTGTCGTGGAACGACGTCGATTGATAGTTGAGCATGATGTCGTCGGCCCCGGGCACGCCCATGAAATAGTTACAGCCGGCCACCGCCAGCAGCGTCAGCAGGTTATCCATGTCGTCTTGATCAGCCTCGGCGTGATTCGTGTAGCACACGTCGCAGCCCATCGGGACGCCCAGCAGCTTTCCACAAAAATGGTCTTCCAGCCCCGCGCGAGTGATCTGTTTGCCATCATACAAATACTCGGGACCGATGAAGCCGACCACCGTGTTCACCAGCAGCGGCTCGAATCGACGAGCAACCGCGTAGGCCCGTGCTTCGAGCGTTTGCTGATCGACGCCGTGATGCGCGTCCGCCGACAGGCACGAGCCCTGCCCCGTTTCGAAATACATCACGTTGTTGCCGACGGTGCCGCGCCCGAGCGTACGGGCCGCGTGCTGCGCTTCCTCGAGCAGTTTCAAGTTGATGCCAAAACTGGCGTTCGCCTTTTGCGTGCCGGCGATCGATTGGAACACCAGGTCCACCGGGGCGCCCCGCTCGATTGCCGCTAATTGCGTCGTCACATGGGCCAGCACGCACGATTGCGTAGGAATGCGATAAGCCTCAATGAGCTCGTCCAGCATTCCGAGCAGCCGCACTACCGTATCAATCGAATCGGTTGCCGGGTTGATGCCGATCACTGCGTCGCCGCAGCCATATAACAGGCCGTCGAGGATCGAGGCCCCGATGCCAAGCGGGTCGTCCGTCGGGTGATTGGGCTGCAGTCGAATCGACAGCCGGCCGGGCAAACCAATCGTGTTCCGAAATCGCGTCACCACGCGGCACTTGCTGGCCACCAGGATGAGGTCCTGGTTGCGCATCAGCTTGCTGACGGCGGCGGCCATCTCGGGCGTCAAACCAGGCGCGAGCGCGGCAAGCACATCGCCCGTCGTCTCATAGCCGAGCAGCCAATCACGAAACTGGCCGACCGTCATTCCCGCAACTGGCTCAAATGCAGCGCGATCATGCGTATCGACAACCAGCCGCGTCACTTCGTCGATTTCGTACGGAATGAGAAGCTCCTCTACGAATCGCGCCAGCGGCAAATCGGCCAGCGCCATTTGCGCCGCCACGCGCTCTTGATCATCCGCAGCCGCAATGCCGGCCAGCGCATCGCCGCTGCGCGCCGGCGACGCCTTGGCTAGCAAAGTCGCCAGGCTCTCAAAGCTGTACGACTTTTTTCCAACCGTCGAATGGAATTGACTCATAGTAATAGCGTGCGTGATCGCACGCGCCGATTCCGTCACTCAGCGCATGGCGGGTGCAAGCACGCGCCCTACGATGTCGGCGGCTTCACGCGCCACAATGGCAGCAAAATGGTTGCCGAAACAACAATACCTGCCAATGATACCGCAAGAAATGGAGTCCATGTGTCCTTGTCCGCCATGACGCTGGGCAAATAGCCTCCCAAGATGGCACCCGCGGAGCCGACGCCATTGACAAAACCAGTCGCTGCGCCGGCCGCACGCTTCGTGCCGAAGTCGATTGCGGCGGTGGCCGAAAGCATGGAATCGGGTCCATAAAGAAAAAGCCCAATCAAAAAAAAGTACATGCACATGAGGGGCAAGCTCTCGATTCGCATCAGCCCGACTAGCATCACGCCCGCCGTCGCCAGCAAGGACAAAATAGTCACCGGCGCGCGCCGCGCACCAAAAAGCTTGTCGCTGATGTAACCGCTGGCGACAATGCCCACCATCCCGCCGACGGGCATCCAGATCGAAATGAAATTGCTGGTGAACGCATCCGTACCAAGGCTGTCCTTCACAAAAACCGGACCCCACGTATAAAGCGCATATCGCGACAGCTTGATCGGGAAATACGCGATCGCGAGCAGCCAGACGCTTGGCTTACGCAGCACCTCGCCGATCAATTGCCATGTGCCGATGGCGGCCGGTTCAGCGGCAGCCGCTGCTTTGCGCGCGCCTGTCTCCTGGTGATACGCTTCGATCGGCGCCAAGCCGGCGTCCTCCGGCCGGTTGCGCAATAGCAGCCGCGCCAGAACAATGATTATGCAGAGCACGGCCGCCGGTCCCCAAAACGCGGCCGGCCAGAACGGCGCGACGCCATGGCCGGCGACTCCCGCCGGCACCAAAAGACCCCAATGATCCATGAGCCAGGCCGCCAGCGGATTCGCCACGGCGGCTCCGGCTGTGTAGTGCGTGCACCACCAGCCGAGCACCCGGCCCCGCTCACGCAGCGAGAACCATGAGCTCATCACCTTGGACGTTGCGCTCCAGCCGGTCGATTGGGCGATGCCTTGCAGCGCCGCAAATGTGAGAAAACCGGCCAGCGTCGTCGACAGACCAAACCCCAAGGCCGCCAGCACGCTTAAACCCATTCCGAAGAGCAGCACCTTGCGCGGCCCGTAGCGATCGGCCAAGGGGCCAAAAAAGAACTGACCAAGTGAATACACGCTCAAATAGGTCGCGTCGACGCGGCCCAGCTGCTCTCGCGAAATCCCGAGCGGTCCATCAACCAGGACCACCTTCGCGGCGTTCAGCGACTGCCGCGTAAGATAATAGCTGGCGTAGATCAGCCAGGTGATCCCGAAGGTCAGCCAACGCCAGCGTTCGTAGCGCGGATTCAACACATAGCTCCACGACCGCGATAGCTCGATCGCGCACGGAGGATCGTAATCTTAGCTCTCGATGATAGCCTCTTGCCGATACGCCCGAAAACACTACGCGCGAAAATGTCTGCACAGATGCGCGTTTCTTCGGTATTGAACGGCCTTGGGCAATTTACAATGGCCGTATGGGCCAACAACAAACAGCCGACGTGATCATCATCGGCGGCGGCGTGGCCGGCCTGAGCACCGCCATGCAGCTCGCCGGCCGCGGCACGCGCGTGCTGGTGCTGGAACGCGAGCGCCTCGGAAATGGCTCAACAGGCCGTGCCGCCGGCTTGCTTGGCCAACTTCGTGGCAACGCCGAGCACACCCGCATGCTCATTGACGGCGTGGCGATCGTCAAAGAGCTCGAGCAGCTTACCGGCGTCGAAATTTTCGTGCAGACCGGTTCGCTTCGGATCGCGGAAACGCCTGACCGCGCCGCGGAAATCGTCGCGCTGGTGGAAATGGGCAAATCGATCGGCTTCGACATCGACCACATGCAGATCGATGAAGTCGCCCGCCGCATGCCCTACATGCGTACCGACGATCTCTTGGACGCCTGCTACTGCCCCACGGACGGCCACCTTCAGCCGGCCGAGCTGGCAGCTGCCTATATCAAAATCGGCCGCGAGCGCGGCGTGCAGTATATAACTAACACGCCGGTCACTGACATCCTTGTAGACAGCGGCCGCGTCACCGGCGTAACCACGGTCGGACGCGACTACTATGCGCCCGTTGTGGTTAACGCAGGCGGCCCTTGGTCGTACCTCAACGCCGAAATGGCCGAGACGGTGCTCCCCACGGCGGCAATTGGCCATTACTACCTTACGACGCGGCCAGATCCGACCCATCCGGTCGGCCGATTCAGCCCGGCCATTCGCGATCGCGAGCTGCGAATTTATACCCGCCCCGAAAGCGGCGGCCTGATCGTGGGCATCTACGACGCCGAACCGGAACTGCACAACATGCGCGCCTTGCCTGTCGACTTCGACATGTCGCGCATGAAGGCGGCCCGCGACTCGATTCAAGTTGCCCGGCTGATCGATGCGCCCTAGCAGCGGTTCCCGTGGATTGACGAGCGCATACCGATGACCGTCACCACGGGCATCATGACATTCACGCCCGATGCTCGCCCGTTCTGCGGTAAGATGCCCGACATCGAGGGCCTGTACCATTGCTCCGGCTTCTCAGGTCACGGCATCGTGCAAAGCCCTGCCATCGGGCTCATCATGGCAGAATTGATTCTCGAAGGACGCAGCCGATACGATGTGAAGTCGATCGAGGCCGACCGCTACTACGATATGCAGGGCTACGTTGAACGGCCCGACATCGAAGCCAAATGTATTGAGATGGCCGGCAATTACTACGGCAAGATCGAACGCCCATCCCCTCCCTCTTAGGGAGGGGCTAGGGGAGGGTTCGGATTTGAGCTCGTTTCGTGACGATTCGGCAGTCGCATGAAGATCCTCGTCCCAACCAAACGCGTTCCTGACACGGATCAAAAGATCGTCGCCACGGCCGACGGCAGCCGCATCGCACTCGATCACATTCCGTTTGTGATCAATCCATTCGATGCGATCGCGCTCGAAGAAGCCGTGCGCATCAGCGAAAAACGAACCGACTCGGTCGAAGTGGTTGCCGTCGGCATAGGCCCAGACGGTTACGAGCAGCAGCTGCGCACTGCCCTCGCCATGGGCGCCGCTCGGGCGATCCACATTCAATGCGACCAGCCGCTTGATCCATGGAATGTGGCCCGCTTGCTCGTCGCCGTCGCCTGGCGCGAGCGGCCAGACATCGTCCTCATGGGAAAGCAGGCGGTCGACGACGATGCCAATCAGACGGGCCAGTTCCTGGCGGCCCTACTCGATTGGCCACAAGCCACGTTCGCCTCGCGCGTGGAGTTGCTCGGCGGGGAAATTCGCGTCGAACGTGAGACCGACCACGGAATCGAAACTCTCCGCCTGCCGCTGCCGGCGGTCGTCACTACCGACCTGCGGCTCAACGAGCCGCGCTACGCCTCGTTGGCCGGCATCATGAAGGCCCGTAAGAAGCGGCTGGATGTAATTGCTGCCGTTGACCTCGGCGTAGTGCTCGAGCCGCGCGTGCAGATTATGCGATACCATTCCGCCGAAACCCAACGCCGTGGCAAACGTTTGCATTCCGTCGACGAGCTCGTTGAACAACTACGCAACACGATACCAACATGCGCACAATAGTTGTTGCCGAACACGATGGACAAGCGCTTCGCCCGGCAAGCTTGTCCTGCTTGACGTTCGCGCAATCGGTCACAAATGCAACCGGCGGCAACGCCGTCTGGCTCTTGCTCGGGCACCACGTCAACTCTGTTGCGGCCGATGCGG
>DATFGJ010000630.1:0-2669 GCA_035249585.1 Lacipirellulaceae bacterium | reverse complement strand
GGTACGTTCAGCCCGTTTCTGTATGCATTCCGCGAGCGCGAAAAGATCTTGGATCTATTCGAAGCGGCCTGCGGCGCTCGACTCACCTACAGTTACATCACGCCCGGCGGGGCGACGGCCGACCTGCCGCGCGGCTGGCTGCAGAAGTGTGAAGAATTCCTGGAGCAGTTCGGGCCAATCATTGACGAGTATCACACGCTGCTGACGTCCAACGCGATTTTTGTGAAGCGCACCGCCGGCATCGGTATTCTGTCGCCGGAGATGGCGATCGATTACGGCACGAGCGGCCCGGTGCTGCGCGGCAGCGGAATTGATCACGACATGCGCCGCGACGGCGAAGTAATCTATACCTCAATGTATGACGGCTATGCGTTCGAAGTGGTCTGCCAGCGCGACGGGCATTACCCCCGCGATCACGCTTATCCGCCCGTGCCGCACGAGGCAGTGCTCGGCGATTGTTGGCACCGGTTCTATGTGCGCATGCTCGAAGTCGTTCAGAGCGTCGACTTGTGCCGGCAGGCGATCGATCGCTACAGCACGTCCACGGGCAGCCATGGCGAGCCGATCAAGCTCGCCCAAAAGCTGCCCAAAGGCGAGTGTTATCTCGAAACCGAATGCCCCAAGGGGCAGATGGGTTTTTACCTCGTCTCCAACGGCGAAGCGATTCCCTGGCGCGCGCGGGCGCGCAGCAGCAGCTTCTGCAATCTGTCGGTCACCAACGCGCTGTGCCAAGGTTGCCTCATTGCGGATGTACCGGCGATTGTGGGATCGCTCGATATCGTGATGGGTGAAATCGATCGCTAATTTGCGGATATCGAGCGATTACTGCCCCTATGCAAGCGGCCGAGGTTGTGCGATATTTCACGATCTTAACGTAGGACCCAACGTGCTTCGCTATAAGCAGTTGCGGGTTAACGGCGGCTATTCCGGTAGGTTGAAGGACGACCCTAAGTGGCCGAGTTTCTGTCGCAATATACTTGGCCCTGGTTGGCATACACGACGGCTGCGCTGGTTCATATCGTGCTGCTGTTGCATCTAGTTGCGCTGGGCGCGCTCGTGTTCATTTGGCTTGAGCGCAAGGTTTCGGGGCGCATTCAGGATCGGCTGGGGCCGACGCGCGTGGGCGGCAAATTTGGTTGGCTGCAGACGCTGGCCGACGGCATCAAGCTGCTCACCAAAGAAGACTTGATGCCGGATGGGGCCGATGAGTTTCTGTTCAAGCTTGCGCCCTATGTCAGCTTCTGCGCGTCGCTCAGCGCGTTCATGGCGATCCCTTTCGCCGGCGGCGAGTACCCGTTCGTTGCCCTGCACCTGAACATGGCGGTGTTCTTCATTCTGGCTGTGCTCGGGTTGGAAGTTTTCGGCGTGATCCTGGCCGGATACTCGTCGGCGTCGAAGTGGTCGCTCTTCGGCGCGATGCGCGAGGCGGCCCAGGTCGTGAGTTACGAGGTGCCGCTCGGCATGTGTGCGGTCGTGCCGGTGCTTATCGCCGGCTCAATGGATTTGGTTTACATCGGCGACCGGCAGGCAGGTTGGCTTACGAACTGGTACATTTTCCACGACCCGTTCACGTTCATCACGTTCTGGGTTTACTTCACGTGCGCCACGGCCAGTGTGAACCGAGCGCCGTTCGACCTGGCGGAGGCCGAGAGCGAGCTCGTCGCCGGCTTCCACACCGAATACTCGGGTCTGCGGTGGAGCTTCTTCTTCATGGCCGAGTACGGGTCGATGTTGGCCGTCAGCCTGCTCGCGTCGATCCTGTTTTTAGGCGGATGGCATGGGCCGATCCCAATCGGCAGCTGGCTCGGCCTGACATTCGAGCACGGCTTCTGGTGGGGCTTTGCCGGCAATGTGCTTGGCACGCTCAACATATTGTTTAAGGGCGTCCTGGGCGTGACCGTGATGATGTGGGTTCGCTGGACGCTGCCGCGGTTGCGGATTGACCAGGTGATCACCACGTGCTTGAAATACTGCGTGCCGATCGCCGCCGTTGGTTTTTTGGGGGCGACGCTGTGGCAATATCAGTGGCCGCACCGGCAGTTCTTCGGCTTGATGCAGGTGCCGCGCGAATCGTATGAAGTACGGGAGCTTAGGCCCCGGGCATCGGAAGAATCTGGCGACGACCGGGTTGCCGTTCTGACTCAAACGGCGCCGCTCGGCTCGCGGCACCTACCTGGGGAATAATCGCCGCGATGGAACCGATCTACTGGCCTTCGTTTTTCTTCCTGCTGTTCGCGGGAATCGCCTGCGCGTTTGCTGTGGCGGTGGTGCTCAGCGCCAATATCGTACGGATGGCGTTTTACCTGGTGATGTCGCTGGCCGCGACGGCGGGCCTGTTCTTTCTGGCCGGCGCCGATTTCGTCGCCGCGATGCAGATACTGATTTACGTCGGCGGCACGCTTGTGCTTCTGGTATTCGGCGTAATGCTCACGTCGCAGGAACGATTTGTGTCCATGAAGACGGCGCGGAGCGAAATGCTGGTTGCCGGCCTGGTTGGCGCGTGCTTGTTCGCGCTGTTGGTGTGGGCGGCGCTGAGCGTGCCGGAATGGCGCGGCCTGACGCGCGCGGAGGTGGAAGCAATTCCAGTCGAGCCAACCGCGGCGCCGCTTGGCCTCGGTCTGCTGGGCCCGCGCGTCGATGGGTCCGACCGCTCCGGTTACCTCTTAATT
>DATFGJ010000629.1:0-5981 GCA_035249585.1 Lacipirellulaceae bacterium | reverse complement strand
CCTGGAACACGTTTACGACTACCAGATAAACTCGACGCCCAAGTGGCCGCCGTGATAAATGGCGTCACTTTGGTCAAAAACAAACGGAATGCGTGGTGCCTGGCCGGGCAGGCCGTAGGGCGACGCCGTGTTGAAGTTTTCGCCGGCCAACACGAGCGAGTTGATGAATAGCACCTCGTAGCCGGCGCGGATTGACCAGCTCGGCAGAATATCGGCGACCAGGTCAACACTGCCTTCCGAAATGAACGCCACGTTATTGTCGCTAAATCGCTCGTCGAGCGACGGCGGCGTTGTACCGAACGGCGTGGTCTCGATCCGGTTGCCGAGATTGTAATGGTTATTGTAAATGCCCACCTTGCCTTCGGCGCCGAGCCGCAGGCCCTGCATCAAACCAATCCACACGTCACCACCGGTTTGGAAGCCTGCCAGACTATTCTCGGCACTTGTCAAGAAGTCGGCTCGAGCTTCGCCAATCGTGGTGAACGTGAACGTCTCCTTAAGGTGTGTGTAGCGGAAGCCAGCCAGAATTGTTCCCGACACGCGCGGAATGTATCCGACCCAATACCGCCGATAGCTCATTTCCGCCGTCTGCAGATCGGAGTCAATCGAGATGCTTTGCGTGATGGAGCGCTCGGTTTCGGGCATCGGACCGCCTTCGATCGCCACCGTGGCGGGATTCGTGCCGAATTCTGAAAACAGCGAGAACAAATTACCGGTGTCGAAATCGACCGGGTTCGGGTCGGTGAACGATGCGCTCGATTCGAAGTCATAAATCCCCATGTAGCCGAACTCGAACACCGACAGCGGCCCGAGGTCGAGCCGGCCCATGGCGCGGAACCCGACTTCGTCGTCGTAATCCAGATCGCTGCTGGAAAGCACGACCGGTCCGCCGAGATTGAGAACCGTGAAGTCGATCGGGCGCTCGAACGTCTCATCGCGCGTGAGCATCACGGCTTCGATGCGCGCATCGAAATAATGCGGGCCGCGCTGATCGACAACGTAGCCCTCCATGCCGACGTCGTTCATGAGGTCATATTCCACGGGCGGGCACGTGCCGGGGCCGCCCATTGCCATGGGGCCTCCGAAGCCTCCGTAGTGTCCGTCGTGCCCACATCCGCACGCTGCGCCGCCGTAATCGCCATAGCCATGCCCTTCGCAAGCGCAGGCCTCGCCGTAACTGGCCGGCACGACCACCGAGTTGCCGTGCGCATCGACATAGGGAGTCTTCTCGCGGCCCAGCAGCGTGTCGGCCGGCGTTGTGAATAGCGCCTGCACGGGGCGACCTCGCTCAGCGCCGCGCGCGAAACCGCTCGGCGCAGACTGTGCCGCAGCCGAGTTCGTTTGGGTCAAAACCGCGGCGGCGGCCAGCGCAGCCCAAGAGAAAGCTGATCCTCGACGCGAAGCGATTCGCATTGGTCTCCCCCCATGTATCGAGCAGGCGCGCTCCGTGTTCCGCCCTTGCGATAGCAGCAGTCGGAAGACGGAGCGTGCCTGCTACGGTGCTCGGAACAGACTATCGGACCGTTACCGGCGGAAAAGCCAGACGTTTCGGCATATGCCGAAATTCTTTCCCAAGTCTCCCACCTTTGCGCCCAGTCTCCGCCTGCCCTGGACCGGCCCGCGCCCTCGGCGGTGGAAGCTGCGTCCGTCGCTGCAATTTGTTTGGTCGACGGAACTTGCACAGCGGGCAGCTGCGTCCAAGGCACAGCTGCGGCCGCACGCGGACGGGAAAAGGCCGATTTACCGCCGAGGCGCAACGCGGCAAAGCGGCACCCCCGCTCGTGACGCAACGTCCCGGTAGCAAACAATTTGACGCTTATTGCGCGCAGGACTATGATGATTGGATCGGCTGCTGCAGTGGTAGCACCGCGCAATGTGGAATTGCGCATGGATGGGCGGCGCAAAGCCCGGACGGCAAGTGATGTCCAAAGTGGCCGTCCGCCTCGGCGCGAGTCGGACCGCAAGCATGGCGGGTGAGTCCGATATTCAAATGTTTTCGGGGTGGAGTTCTTTCAAATATCGTTCCGCGCAGGGCTCGGCTCGCTAATCGGAACTAGCGGGGCGTCGTCCAGCCGGAATTCGGTTAACGGCGGAGTTCAGTAGAAGGGGATCTTGTCGTGAAGAGACGTAGTCGATTTGGTCGCAAGCGTTCGATGTCGCCGCAGCGCAAAGCATTCGGCATCTTTGGCCGACGACAAAGCAAGCGCAAGAGTTGGACCTTCGAGCGCTTGGAAGATCGGTTTTGCTTTTCGGTCTCGCCGACAGGGCTCCAGACCCTAAGCTTCTCGAACGCCACGCCGGAAGGCCAAGCCTTGATTTGGCAGCGGGAGATGGAATGGGTCCTGCGCCAAGTGGTGGACTCGGCGACGAACCAAACCGATCTCAATGAGGTCAGTCAAAACTTCGCGCCGCGCGCGCTGCCGAACGATCCGCTGTTCCCCAGCCAATGGCATTTGCTCAACACCGGCCAGGAAGTCGGCAACCCCGACTTTCAGCACCTGTTCGGCGTACCCGGCGAAGATATGAACGTCGTGCCCGTGTGGAACATGGGCTACACCGGCGAAGGTGTCCTCGTGGCCGTGATTGATACCGGCGTGCAGATAAACCACCCGGACCTGATTGGGAACATCCATCCCACACTGCGCTTCAACGCAATTACGGGCACGAACAACCCGAGTCCGAGCTTGTTCGAGCCGGGCGCGCCTCATGGTACCGCTGTGGCCGGCCTGATTGGCATGACCTGGAACAATGCCGGTGACTTCGTCCTCGATCCGAATGACGAGCCGATACTCGACATAAACGGCAATCCAGTCCGTGAAGGCGGTGGGACCGGTGTCGCGCCGAACGTTACGCTGGTGCCCATCCGTCTATTGGGCGCTGGGCAAACTGCGGATTCGAACGTCGCGGCGTTCCAGTACTCGATTGCCAACGATATCGACATCACAAATAACAGTTGGGGGCCAGGGGCCCAGCGTCAGACCTTTTTGATGACGCCGGAAGAACTGCAAGTCCTGCGCGATTCGGTGATTTTCGGCCGCGGCGGCCTGGGCATGATCAACTTGTTTGCCTCGGGCAACGCCGCAGGCCCCGCCTTCAGCGCTGGATTCGAGTCTTTCGGAAATTACGACAGCGCGATCTACGATCCGTACGTCAACTCGCGGTACACGATTGGTGTGGCCGGCGTCGATCACGACGGGCTGTACATCAACTCCGACGGCACCTTTACCTCGTACCCCGAGGCCGGACCGAGCGTCTTGATTTCCGCGCCGACCGGTTCGAACGTCGCCCAAACTGTGGGCCAGGATCAAGGGCAAGGCAGCGGTCTTTGGACCGCCGATTTGATCGGCGACTTTGGAAACAACTCGGCACCGCTGCCCAATGGACTCGACCCCGACCGCGATTTGCTTGCCGATCCGAATTACACTTCGCGCTTCAACGGCACGAGCGCTGCGACGCCACTCGTCGCCGGCGCCGTGGCGCTGATGCTCGAAGCCAATCCGAACCTGACTTACCGCGATGTGCAGGAGATCCTGCTGCGCAGTGCCCGCCAGAACGCTCAGTTCGAGCTTCCTGCGTCCGGCGGTCTGCAAACATTTCAAAGCACCTGGCAGACGAATCAGATCGGACCGTTCCGCGATGTTGACACGTTTACTGGCGTCCCGTTTCCCTCGGGTATCGCGATGGCCGATCCGCTCGCGGATACAACTCAGTCCAACATTCCCTATTCCACTCAATTCCCGTTTTTGCCCTACAACGATGGGGGTCGCCAGGAGGGCCATTACGAACCCATGCCGGCCATGTTCACGAACGGCGCCGGCTATACCGTGAGCCAGGGCTACGGAGTGTACGCCGAACAGATCGGTTACGCGCACGGCGTTATCGACACGGAGCTGGCCGTCCAGATGGCTCTCCAATGGCATGAGCTTGACCAGAACCTGGATCCGTTTAGCGAGCGGACGTACACGACGTTCGTGCTGCAACCTGGCTTCAATTTCCCCGCAGCGGAGGAAAGGCCTAATAACGGTCTGCTCATCCCCGGCGGCATCGGCGGTCTGGGCGGCTTTGTCGATTACTGGAACGAGTATTTCGCAGATTTTCCGCCGGGGCCGTTCGACCCGGCCGAGCCGGATGACTGGCCGGTCAACAGCCGAGGATTATCTTATATTCCATTCGTTGTGCCTCCGGAGGAGGCGATTAATGCCGAATGGGTCGAGGTCCGAGTCGAGCTCACTGGGCCAGTCGAGGATCTTGATTTTCTACGCATCATGCTCACTTCGCCGAACGGCATGCAAAGTGAGCTGAATCACTATTACGGCGATCCGGAGTTTATACCCACGACCGTTCAGATCAGCTCTTCACCGGCGGGATTCATTGACGCGGGCGGCGTTCTTGATCCTGACGGCGGCAGCTTCATCTGGAGCTTCACCACGAACCAGATGTTCGGTGAAAGCACGAACACCGCGGTGATCATCGACCCTGTCACGGGTGAGCCGGTCATCGGGCCGGGAGGTCTGCCAGTTTTTCGCAATTGGGAATTGCACATGGAAAACTGGTCGAACTCCGACTTCGGCATTGCCGGCCTGGAGATCACCTGGCACGGCAAGCCGATTGAAGGCGGCGGATTGAATGAGAACTGGCAGGTCGCCGACTCCCAGCGCATTCAGGGCTTCGTCGGCGTCGACACCAACAACGACGAGCAGTTCAACTACAACCGCTACATCCAGAGCGTTTTCGATGGGGACGGCGATCCGCTCACGATCCGCAATAGCGACGTTGTGCGCGTGCTCGATGACACATATCAGGACAATAACGGCAACGGGATCTTCGACGCCGGCGACGTCAGGAACCAGGAACCCTTCGCTGAGAATATTCTCGTCGAAGCCTACCGGGTCGACCCCGTGACCGGCATCGTCGACGACGATCCCACGGCCCGCTTCCTCACCGGCGCCGACGGCAATTACTACTTCGATCTGAATCCGACCTTCGAGTACGAGATTCGCATCACCGATCCCTTGAATCGGATCATCCTCGAGGACACGGAAACGCCCGATGCGGCGCCTCCCGGTCTGGAATACCTCGGGCATTTTAGAGAGTCATGGCGCATCACGCCGGATTGGTTCTTCGCGCCCGATCGGGACAATCCTCTCACCTTGGCTGACAATCCCGGCGAGATTTTCTTCGGCATGCACGACGCCAACGGCGACGGCATCGCCACGCTCTCGCCGCAGCCGTTCATCGACATGGGCGAACCAATCCCCATGGCCGTGAAGAACATCAATTTCCTCCTCAAGCAAGATGCGCCGCCGTCGAGTTTTGACGTGAGCGGCACGGTCTACGCCGACTTCGACGGCGATGGCATCTTCAACTTTAACGACGTGCCGGCGCCGGGCATCTTTGTGTATCAGGATGTTAACCGCAATGGCGTGGCCGACGCCGGCGAACAGCGCGTCGAAACCGATGTTAACGGCATGTACACGCTGACGATCCCGGCGACGATTACCGGCTCGTACCAGGTCGGCGTCATCCCACCGTCCGACGAATGGATTCCCACCGATCCGGATGGTGACGGTCTGGCGCTCGTATTCGCCGGACCCGGATCCCCGACGCAAATAGTGAACTTCTTCCTCGATCCGCCAAACGATCCCAATGGCGAACCCAACGAAAACGGGAACATCTTCGGCTTCGTATACAACGATCTCGATACGGACGGCATTCGCGACCCGGGCGAAGTCGGACTTCCCGGGTTCACCGTTTTCATCGACGTCAACGAGAATGGCTCGCTCGACGCCGGCGACATCCAGGCGACTACCGGCAGCAACGGTGCGTTCGCCTTCTCCGATGTTGAAGCTGGGCTGCACCGCATCGACATCCACATCGAGCTTGAAGGCACGGATCAGGCCTCATGGCGGCTGACGTCGCCGGACCAGGGCTTCCGCGAGGTGGCGCTTGGCGAGGGCGGCACTGTATCGGGAATCTCCTTC
>DATFGJ010000628.1:0-3889 GCA_035249585.1 Lacipirellulaceae bacterium | reverse complement strand
AATGCCGCTTATGGCGCACATGCCGCGCGAAGCGGTTATGCGGCCCGTGAGGATTGCATCGGCTCTTATGCGCGACCGACGCTACAAGATGCTGCGCCTTGGAAAATCTCTGCGCAAAGTGCGCAGTGTGACAAACACCCTGACGGTGCTTTCAATACGGTTTTATACTGGTCGCTGACTTCGGCGAGCTCAGTCGAGGCGAAGCGAGCCGTCCGAGGCCGGGCAACGATGCTGGCTTGATTGCAATGCGCGCTTACAGCATGTTGCGCAGAGCTGCGATGCAGGCCTCGGCCTGTTCATCTGTGCCAACGCTGATGCGCAGTCCGTCGCCCCAGTCCGGATAGCGCATGTAGCGCACCAGGATGCCCGCATCCTTGAGCTGCCGGTAAAGGGGCTCGACCGGCGTCGTCTCGTGCGTTGCCCAGACAAAGTTTGCCTGGGAATCGACGGCCGCAAAGCCCAGCTCGCGCAAAGCAAGTGTCATGCGATCGCGCGTGGCGACGATTGCCGCGCGGGTTTCTGAGAGCCATTTTTGATCGTCGATCGCCGCGGTCGCCCCGGCGATCGACAGCGCATCGCAGTTGTAGGAATCCTTTACTTTGCGAAGCTCGCGGATGACTTGCGGCTGTGCGACGAGGTATCCGAAGCGCAGCCCGGCGAGCGCATACGACTTGCTCAGCGTGCGCGCCACCATGATTTTTTCGTTTTCAGCAACTAGCGACACGCAATTGACGTCGGCGAAGTCGCAATACGCCTCGTCGACCAGCACGGGGCAGGGCAGGGCATCGGCGATTGCGGCCACTTTTTTTGGTGGCACCATCGTGCCCGACGGACTGTTGGGGTTCGCCAGAAAAACCAGGCGCACCCAGTCGCTCGGTTTGGAAAACTCTTCGGGCAGCGACCAGTCGGCGTTGTAATTGATGATGTCGCATGCGGCGCCTTGGATCTCGGCCAGCGTACGGTAGAGCAAGTAGCTGGGATTGGCGAAGCGAACCATGTCGCTCGTGCCGACAAAGGCGCGCGTGACGATCGTGAGAATATCGTCGCTGCCGTTGCCGCAGAGAATCCAATCGGGATCGACGCCCAGCAATTCGCCCGCCCGCACGCGAAACGCCGTTGCCAACGGATCGGGGTATTTTTGCAAGCCTTGCTGGACGACGCGGCCAATCGCCGCCTTCACCTTTGCTGAGCACTGGTATGGATTCTCATTTGTGTTCAGCTTGATAAGTCGCTCGCCCGTCCCGGCCGCGGGCTGCTCGCCCGGGACGTAACCCTGCATTTCGGCGATGTTCGGTCGGACAGACGGCATATTAGCGGGGAGCGAGGAGCTTGGAGCGGGGGAGTAAGAGTGCAATAGTTGAATACATCTTAGCCGCGATCGGGCACCACGCTGAAGGCGTGGCCAAATCGACGGCTGCCTTATACTGTTATCTATTCACGTCACGTCTCATGGCCACGCTCACGCCGTGCGCCGTAAGTCCTTCGCGCTCCGCCATGCGGATCGCATCCGCGGCAACCGTCTCGAGCCCTTCTCGCGTATACTGGATCACGCTGTGCGACCGCAGGAAATCTGTCGAGGACAGACCGCTGGCGAAACGTGCCGTGGCTCCCGTCGGCAACACGTGCGACGGCCCGGCCACGTAATCGCCCAGCGCAACCGGGCTGTAAGGACCGAGAAACACGGCGCCGGCGTTGCGTATCTTTCCGAGCATGTCTTCGGGTTCAGCGCACGTAATGTGCAAGTGTTCGCTGGCGAGTGTATTGGCCAGTTGGGCTGCTTCGTCCCGGCCGCTGACCAGGATCAGCGCGCCGAATGACTCGAGCGACTGCCGCGCCAGGTCGCCGCGCTGTATTGTGCCGAGTTGTTTCTCTAGTTCACCGGCCACGGCGTTTAGTGTCGGCTCGTTCCATGTGATGAGGACACTCGAGCCGGGCGCATGTTCGGCCTGCGCGATCAAGTCGGCGGCCGCGAAGTCGGGCCGCGTGGTTTCATCGGCCAGTATGACGATTTCGCTGGGGCCGGCGATCGAGTCGATGTCCACGTCGCCGAACACGAACTTTTTGGCCAGCGCCACAAACAAGTTGCCCGGCCCTACGATCTTGTCGACCGGCAACAGCGGGCCGTTCACCAGGCCCACCAGCCCGTAGGCAAGCGCAGCAATCGCCTGGGCGCCGCCCATGCGATACACTTCGCGGATTTCCAGTGCGTGACAAGTTGCGAGCACATCCTGGTTGTAAGCGCCATTGGGCGTCGGCGGCGAAACGATTACGATCTGATTCACGCCGGCGGCCTGCGCAGGGACGGCCGTCATGAGAACCGTCGAGGGATACGCCGCAGCACCGCCCGGAACGCAAATACCCACGCGCTCCAGCGGCACATAGCGCTGACGCAGCTGCCCGCCTTGCGGCGCATCGACACGCACTTCGTGCGGCAAGATGGCGGTTTGAAAACGCAATATATTCTCCCGGATCCGCCGAATCGTTTCCAGGAAATCGGGTGCGGCATGCGCATGTGCGACGGCCAGCTCGTCAGGCGGCACACGAAGCGTGTTCGCGGAAAGCTGCACGCCGTCGAGCTGGGCCGTGTACTGCAGCACGGCCTCCAAGCCCTGCGAGCGCACGTCTGAGCAAATCCGCTCGACGACCTCCGTCGGCGCCATGGGCGTGCCAAACACCTCGAGCGTCTTTTGCCGCCCGGCTTCGCTCACCACATTTCCAGCGGGGGCAAGTCGGGCGCGCAATTGATTTATGGCCGATTGGGCATCCGGCTGGCGCGTGTCGATTCGTTGGATGGCAAGCGGCATACCCGTAGGTCAGCCTCTCAGGGCTGACGCAAAATGCTGTCGCATGAATGTCAGGCTGGAAAGCCTGACCTACAACCGTGATAATGGCCGCGTCGCTATTCTGTACGGAAACCCGCAAAACGTAAACCCGAGATGCAACTACCAATCGATCTACGCAGCGATACGGTAACTCGCCCGACGCCGGCGATGCGCGCCGCGATGGCGGAAGCCGAAGTGGGAGATGATGTGTTTGGCGACGATCCAACCGTGCGGCGGCTTGAGGCGCGCGTCGCTGAAATGCTGGGCAAAGAGGCCGCAGTTTACGTGCCCTCCGGCACAATGGGTAATCAGCTTGGTCTGAGGGTTCACTGTCAGCCGGGCGACGAATTCTTGTGTGAAGCCAACTGCCACATCCTATGCTACGAGCAGGGCGCCTACGCGCAGCTGTTCGGCCTTGCCTCGCAGCCGGTTGAAGGCGAGCACGGCGTGTTGCACGTCGAGCAATTGATGGGGCGCATCCGGCCGGAAAATGATCACTGCGTGCGTACCCGGCTTGTGTGTCTTGAGAACACGCACAATCGCGGCGCGGGGCGAATTCAGCCTTACGATGACGTGGCGGAGATCTGCGGCTGGGCTGCCGAGAATGGCCTGGCACGTCACCTGGACGGCGCGCGGCTATTCAACGCCGTCGTAGCCAGCGGCATTTCGGCCGCCGATTGGGCCGCCCATTTCGACACCGTGAGCGTTTGCTTTTCGAAGGGGCTGGGCGCACCGGTCGGATCGGCCTTGTGCGGCCCGGCCGATTTGATTCGCAAGGCGCGGCGACATCGCAAAGCGCTTGGCGGCGGAATGCGTCAGGCGGGCATCATCGCGGCCGGCGCACTCTACGCGCTGGAACACAATATCGACCGGTTGGCCGACGATCATGCCAACGCGCGCATACTGGCCCAAGCCGTCCGCACAACTGCCGGCTTCAAGCTCGAGCCGGAAATCGTCGACACAAACATCGTGATCTTCGACGTCGACGCGGAGCTGGGCACGGCGGCCGCGTTCTGCGCACGGCTGCGCGATGAAGGCGTGTGGATGAACGCGACCGCGCCGCAGCG
>DATFGJ010000627.1:0-3789 GCA_035249585.1 Lacipirellulaceae bacterium | reverse complement strand
TGTGCAGTTTCAGCTCCGGAATCCCCGCGGCAACCAGCCGATGCTGGTTGATGCGAAACGGCGAAAGATTGTTGCCGATAATCGCCAGGCCGGGTCGAGGCTCGTTGGAAGCATGTGCCATGGAAGGTCCAAGAGGGCGATATACTGCGAGCCACCGGCTCTACCAGTGATGCTGCATTCGGAAGAAGGCACTGACAAAGCCAGTGGCACCCGCGCACCGAGTGGTTGTGGGAGGCGTCTCTGACGCCGATTTCACGCTATTGACAATCGTATCGGCGTCGGAGACGCCTCCCACCGATGTTTTCAACAGAGCTGATCGGCTCCTAATACGCCCCTTTGGCAAACAGGACGATCCGCACGGTCTTCAGGAGGAGGTACACGTCGAGCCAGGGCGACCAGTTTCGCACGTAGTAGGCGTCGAGCTGTACGCGTTCGGCGTACGTCGTGTTGTTGCGGCCCGAGACTTGCCACAGCCCGGTGATGCCCGGCTTGACGATCGTGTAGAGCTCATAGTATGGGCCGTACTTGGGAACCTCATTCGTGACGATCGGCCGCGGACCCACGAGACTCATTTCGCCGCGTATCACGTTCCACAGCTGCGGCAACTCGTCCAGGCTCGTTTTGCGAATGAAGCGGCCGATCCGCGTAACGCGCGGATCGTACCGCAGCTTCTGGTCTTGTTCCCATTCCTCGCGCAGCTCAGGATGCTGCTCCAAGTAATACTCGAGCACGTCGCCGGCGTTCTCGAACATCGTGCGGAACTTCCAGGCCTTGAAGCGGCGTCCGCCGCGGCCGATCCGCTCGTGGCCGTAAATGACTCGACCACGCGACGAGAGCTTCACGGCGACGGCGATGTAAAACAAAAGCGGCAGAAGCAGAATTCCGACCACCAGCGCCGCGAAGAAATCCATCAGTCGCTTCGTGACTCGCGGCAAGGGCAGCATCAGATTCTGCTGCAGCTGCACGCCGGACAGGCCGTCCAGCTCGCGGTGGGGGCTCCAATGATCGGGCAATCCGGCGGGTTCTGACAGCACGTGGATAAACGGCATTGAGCTGAGATGCTCGGCAATCGTGGTCGCTACAGTATTCGAGTACCCGTCCTCAGGGACGACGACAGCCCAATAGACGCCGCGCTCGCTGGCGATCTCGTGGGCGGCCGACCATGGGCCCGCATACCACTTATCCTCCGGACCGATCGCGAGCGTGACTGGGTCGCCGACGAGTCCGACCGGTCGAAATCCAAGGTGACGTTTGTCGCGAAGCCAGTGATGCAATCGCACGGCCGCGGGGTCGTCGCCGCATACGAGCACGGGTATTCCCCAGCCCATCCAGCGACCCAGAATCCGGCGAGCCCAGCTGCGGCAAACGGGCAATGTCACACCACATGCCAGGTAGCATGCGACGAGGAACCAAGCCTGCGCCGCCAGGCCGCTGCGCAGCACTTGCACGCCAATCGCCCACACAATGAACATGCACGAGACTGAGACGAGCAGGCGCCGCATCTCCTCGACGGGACTGAGCCGCACACCGGGATACAATCCCAACTCGATGTTCAGCAGCACAAAACCAGTTGTGATCGGAATTAGAAATGCCGAGACATCAAACCGCATCGGGTCGAATTGCCCCCATACCAGCCGGCAGGCGATGATTGTCGCCGTCAGCGTCAGGACATCCACCACCAGCAGCGGCAAGCTGTTGGCAAGAACTTGGGCGATATAATGCGGCCCGACCCTGCGGTTGAACGCTTTCGTCGCGTCGGGCGATCGGCCGGCGGAATCGTTCGCCGCGATATCTTCCATCGCGCTGAAACACACAGAAGACTTAGACACGCTGCCGCGTGCGATTGGCGGTCCGACGAGCGCGGTTGCCGCATCACCGATGCCTTGCTCAAAATAGCCCTTCACCGTCGAAGCTCCTCAAAGTTGCGGCAACTCTAGATCGTTCATTGTACCCGATGATCGCCGATTCGCCGGGCAAAAACAAATAGGCCCGTCCATAATACTGCCGGCAGCCAGCGGTGCAGGTAGACACCAAACGCATAACTCCAGCGGGAAAAACCCAAGTAACTCGGCTCGGAGATATGTCGGTATACGCACCCCTCGAACTGATGGGTCTTCAGCAAGCGTAGCAGCGCGCGGCGTGTATTGGCCCGGTAATAGGTTGGGAAAACGTCGTGCGCTTTGCGTCCCGGCTGGATCAAGCTGATGACCTTGGCATGCAGCCGATTAGGAATTATTGTCGCGGCGACGTACGGATAACCCCATCGATTCGGCGTGCGAAAACACGCCAAACCGCCCGGCCTCACCACGCGACTGCATTCGCTGAAAAAGGCATCCGGCTCGCGAATGTGCTCCAATACGGCGTCGGACAACAACAGGTCGATGGACGACGTTTCGACAGGCCATCGGTCGCTTTCGATAAGTCGGAACTCATCGATAAGAGGGTTCTGCCGACCGGCGTCGGTCACGTCGATACCGATGACTTTTTTGCAAACCCCCTTCAGCACTCGGCACTTTTCCCAGGGATCCCTTTCGAACCGATCGGCGACGGCCCCCCGGCCGCAGCCCACGTCCAGCACCGTCATTTCCGGTCGCGCCAGCGCCTGCACACGCGTGAAAAACGGCACCGTGCCATCCACGCGTGTGTATCCACCAAATTCCGATTCGGGGTAATAAATCTCCTTGAGCCCCTTGGACCGACTCATTTGCTAAGTTCTCTGGCCGCAGAACAGGCAAGGCGGACCGCGGCCGGGTCCCGCGTCACATTGGATCCAACAAGTCTCGACGCTCATCGATTATCGGGATCGCGATACGCCGCTTGTCGATCGCCGGGGCTGCCCATGTTCGGCAAGAAGGAGCGAATCGCAATCGCCCCGAACCGCCGGCGTCGCGCGGTGGCTCGAGCGCTTCAATGCGTTCTTGTAGAGCGGTCGTTGCCCAGCTGCTCTTCTCGTCCAAGGGACCGGCACATGCGGTTGCCTGAAACCGCCTTTTTCAATCGTAGCGGTGCCGATTTGAAGTGTCAAGAAATTGGACGCGCCAGCTCGATGTGGCGATGACGGTGATTCGTTCAGCGCCGTTTATGACAATTATGCCGCATGCGCAGCCGCTTGGTCACATTGCAACATCAGAGTAAAATGAACCGGTCTCGAGCGGCATGTTTGTAGAAGATTTTCAAAACCCTCCCCCTTTGGGAGAGGGTAGGGTGAGGGTGTATTGCGTGCCGGTGATTCGCCCTCACCCCGGCCCTCTCCCGGAGGGAGAGGGAGAGTTTTGTGCGCGGCGCGAACTGCTGCTAGCGTGCATTCAAACGAACTCAAGGCCAGACATCTCATGAAAGACAAGCTGATCTTAGTGGCGGGGGGCGGCGGTTTCATCGGCGGGCACCTGGTTGCTCATCTTCGCGACGAGGGCTACACGCGCATCCGCAGCGTCGATGCCAAGCCGTTCGACCAGTGGTACCAGATTTTCGATGACGTCGAAAACGTGCATGCCGATCTCAAGCTGCGCGAGGCGTGCGAGAAGGCGTGCCGCGGCGTGAGCGAAGTCTACAACCTTGCGGCCGACATGGGCGGCATGGGCTTCATCGAAAACAACAAGGCGCTGTGCATGCTTAGCGTGCTGATCAACACGCACCTGCTGCAGGCTGCGCAGGAGGCAAAGGTCGATCGCTACTTTTACGCCTCCAGCGCTTGCGTGTACAACGCCGACAAGCAGCGCAGCGAGGACGTGGTCCCTCTTAAAGAAGCTGACGCCTATCCGGCGATGCCGGAAGACGGCTACGGCTGGG